>JAGQIT010000697.1 GCA_020431135.1 Myxococcales bacterium
CTCCGGTCGGCCCCGAGCCCGCGCCCGCCGTCGGACCGGAGCCCGCCCCGACGGACGCGCCCGCGGGCGAGACCCAGGCCGTCGCGCCGCCGGCCGCCGGCTAAGAGGTCTTCCGAGCTGTCGGCGCGAAACCTCGCGCCGAGCCCGCGCTCCCCGCGTCATCACGCCGCCGCTGTGCAAGGCGCCATCACGCCGCCGGCGGACCCCCGTGCTATGAGGCCCCCGCGATGTCCCAAGAGATCGTCACCGAGTTCACGATCCCCGCGCCGCCCGAGCGGGTCTGGCGGGTCCTCATCGACACCGAGGCCTACCCGCAGTGGAACCCGCTGATCCCTCGCCTGCGCTACCGCGGCGACCTCGTCGCGGGGCGCCGCGCGCTGCTGACGATCGCCATCGCCCCGGGGCGCCCGCGGGTGGTCGTCCCGGTGACCGTGCGCTGCGTCGATCACCTCCGCGAGTTCTCCTGGGAGGGCGGGCCGTCGGCGCTGATCCGCGGCACGCACTACCACCGGATCGTCGATCGCGACGCGACCTCGACGCGCCTGCGCCACGGCGAGTCCTTCCGCGGCGCCCTCGCGCCGGCGCTCTGGCGCGGCCTCGAGCCGCTCCTGCGCCCGGCCTACGAGCGCTTCAACGACGCCCTGATCGAGCGCGTCGCCAAGCTCTCGCCGGCGGCGGGCTGAGGCCCTACTCGGCGGCGCCGAGGCGGCGGGCCGTGATCCAGGCGATCACGTCCTCCTNNCTGCCCGAGGCACCAGTACATGAAGCCCGAGACGACGCCGCTGAAGCCGCCCGCGAGGAGGGCGATCATCCCGAGCTGCGTCGACGCGAGGCCGCTCGCCGTGATCATCAGGACGCCGATCACCGAGAAGATCAGGCCGATCGCCGCGAAGAAGCGGAGCACCGCCCGCGCGCCCTCGCTGCCGCGCATGATCCCGAAGATGAACGCGACGTTCACGGCGACCCCGACCCACGCGAGGGTCTCGCCGGAGTTCGCGGCTTCGACGACCCGAGCGAGGGTGGAGATCGCGAGGAGCAGGAGGAGGACGGCGACCTTGCGCGGCATGGTGCGCGACGCTACCCCGGCTCCGCAGGCGCGCGCAAGAGCGCGCCCCCTCATCGACCCGACGCGCGCCGTCCCGACGCGCGGGGCCTGCGGGCCCTCGCTCGCCCAGGCTAAACGCCGTCTCGGACGCGGGCGACGACCCGAAGGAGAGGAAATAAAAAACGAGAATCGCGGCCGCGGAGCGGAGGCTCCGGGCCGCGATCAGCTCCGCGGGCGCGCCTAGTCGCCGATGTAGTCGACGCGGGCCGCCTTGAACTCGATGTAGAACCACCAGCCCGACGCGCCCATGTGGATGTCACGGTCGTCGTGCTTGGCGCAGCACTGGTCGTTCCCCGGGATGAGGTTGGAGATCGGGGTGCCGCCGAGGACCGGGATGTCGTCGGGGAGGAAGGTGTTGCTCGCGTCCTCCTCGCTGAGGAAGCCGCGCATCAGGCCCTCGACCATGCCGTCGGCCGGGTCGCCGACGTACTGCGCGGCGATCTCGGCGTCGATGAACGGGAGCTTGAAGTCGCCGAGGTCGAGCGTGAAGCTCAGCGGGTCGCCGGCGAAGCACGGGCCGTTGGTCGACCCCGGCTTCGGCATGTAGTCGGCCGGCGACAGCTCGCCCATGACCGGCTCGAGGCAGACGCCGTCCATGTTGCTGTAGGTCCCGCTCGAGACCTCGGTGCCCTCCTTGACGTCGCAGACCGTGCTCTCGATCGGCGCCGTGCAGTCGCCGGTGGCGAAGTCGAAGTCGCCGCCCGACGCCGCCTGATCGAGCGGGCGGAAGAGGAGGAGGAAGTTCATGTTGAGGTTGCCGTCCGGCGGCTCCGACGTGTCCATCGTGATCGCGTCGTTGAACTGCTTGTTGATCGAGTCGATCCCGAAGGTGCCCTTATCGGTGATGTCCTCGCAGCCGATCAGCGGGACGATGTAGAAGTGGGGATCGCGGACGTACATCTCGGTGAAGCGGAAGGCGTCGGCGCTCATCCCCCCGGTCGACGTGCCGTCGGTCGTCGAGGTCTCCGGCGTCGTCGTCGAGGTCGTCGAGCTCGACGTCGAGCTCGAGCCGGAGGAATCAGTCGTCGAGCTCGAGCCCGACGTCGTCTCGCTCGTGGTCGAGGTCGACGAGCCGCTCGTCGACGTCGTCGTCGCGGTCGCCGAGCCGTCGCCGGTATCGTCACCGTTGCAGGCAGCACAAAGAAGCGCAGTTTGCGCAAGACAGGCCAAGATCCGAGCGTTCTGCTTCACCATGGGCGGAAGCGTACCAACATTTCATCATTTCCCCGTAGATAAGTGCGCCTTCGCCCCATCCTCGCGGGACCGCGCGCCTTTACAGACCCCGCGCCCCTCCCCTAACAAGCAAGGGTCCGCAGCCATGGCCCCGACCGCGATCCAGCCGGCGATCTTCGACCTCCGCGCCCTGCCCCCCCAGCAGCGCCTCGACCACGACCTCGGCCGCGACCTCGAGCGCCTCGCCGCCCACCGTCGCCGCCGGCAGCTCCGCCGTGATCCCGAGTATCGCGACCTCCGCCCGGAGCTCGTCCGCCTCGTCCGCGGCTTCGCCTGGGATCGCGAGATCCCGCGGCCGCGCGCCGACCCGGCGGCGCCGCTGCGGGCGGCGGCCTGGAACGTCGAGCGCGGCAAGCGGTTCGCGGCGCTGCGCGAGGTGATCGCCGGCGAGCCGCGCCTCATCGACGCCGACCTCCTCTTCCTCACCGAGCTCGACGTCGGCATGGGCCGCTCGGGCAACCGCGACGTCCCGGCCGAGCTCGCCCGCCTCACCGGCATGAGCTACATCTACGCCAACCAGCACGTGGTCCTCGCGCCAGGTGACAGCGCCGAGCGCAACCACGGCGTCGCCAACGAGCTCGGCCTCCACGGCTGCGCCCTCCTCTCGCGCCTGCCGATCCGCCGCTTCACCGCCGTCACCCTCCCCGAGTTCGTCGACAAGTTCCACGCGCAGGAGAAGCGCCTCGGGGCCAAGCGGGCGCTGATCGCCGAGGTCGACGTCGGCGACGGCGCGATCGTGACGGTCGCCGTCGTCCACCTCGACCCCTTCGCCTCGGCCCGCCACCGCGCCCGCCAGCTCCGCCGGGTCCTCGCGGCGACGGCCGCCCTCGACGATCGCCACGTCCTCGTCGGCGGCGACTTCAACACCTCGACCTACGACCTCGGCTCGGCCCCCGGGCTCGCCCTCAACATCGCCCACAAGCTCCTCCGCTTCGGCTTCGGCGGCACCGTCCGCCAGTACATGAAGCCCGACGAGGTCTTCGAGCGCCCGGTCTTCGCCGCCCTCGCCGACGCCGGCCTCGAGACCGCCGGCTTCAACGACGCCGACACCGGGACGATCTACTACGACGTCAACGATCCCGAGCTCATCACCAAGACCCTGAGCTACGTGCCGCGGTCGCTGTGGAGCTGGCTGCAGCGCCGCCTCGAGCCGTGGGGCGGCGTCGTGCCGATGCGCCTCGACTGGTTCGCCGGGCGCGGGCTGACGCCGCTGCGCCCCGCGGTGCTCGAGCGCCCGAGCGCCGGCGGGATCCAGGTCTCGGATCACAACCCGATCTTCGTCGACGTCGAGCTCGCGGCCGACGGCCGCGACCGCGACTGACCTGGCGAAAGGGACAGCCGAGAACGGGGCGACGCGCCCCCCCCGGAGAGCGGGCGCGTCACGCATGCGCGCTCGCGCGGCGCTAGAGCTGCCAGCCGCAGCACTCGTTGGCGATCGTGAAGGCCTCGTCGGGATCGGCGGCGCAGTAGTCCATGTTGTCGCAGGTGTCGCCGTCCTGGCCGTTCTCGATGCAGGTGCACACGCCCTGGTTGCTGTTGCACTGCACGGCGAGCTGGTCCTGGCCGCAGTCGAAGGCGAACGTGCAGTTCGGGCCCATCTGCGCCTTCTCAGCGACGCAGTCCTGCATGCCGCCGCCGCACGCCATCTCCTGCGCGGCGAAGGCGTCACCGCAATCGGCGAAGTTGTCGTCGATGAAGTTCTGGCACTCGAGGCCGGCCAGGCACATGTTGACCTCGGCGGTCGCCGCCTGACACTCGGCGCCGTCGGCCATCCCGAAGTCGTCCTCGCAATTGGCCATGCACTCGTCGAGCGGGATCATCTGGAAGCAGCCGGTGATCGTGTCACAGATCTCGGCGCAGCCGTTGCCGTCGCCGCCGCCCGTCGTGCCCGTCGTCGGGTCGCCCGTCGTCGTCGTCGGGTCGCCCGTCGTCCCGGTCGTCGGATCGCCCGTCGTGCTCCCGCTGGTCTCGCCGGTCGTCTCGGGCGCGGTGGTGCCCGTGCTCGAGTCGCTCGTGCCCGTGCCGCTGTCGGTCGTCGTCGTCCCCGACGCCGAGGTCTGGGTCGTCGACGTCGTCGTGTCCGTCGTCGAGCCCGTGTCCGTGTCCGACCCCGAGGCGCTGTCGCCCGAGGTGGAGGTATCATCGCCAGAGCAGCCGACGAGCGCGACCGCGAGGCAGAGACCCAAGATACGCAGAGAAGAGGAAACCATCTTTACCGTCATCACAGACTCCATCCGCGGCTCGCACGCGCCTGCGCCGATGACCGCCTAAACATCATCCACGCCCCTCCTAGAGCCCGTCAAACGGCGTGAAGCGGACCTCCTTGCGAGGGTCTGCATTCCCTCGGAACTTCTCGCCGCGCCGGCGGTCCTCTCTCCAGTCCCATGCCTCGCCGCTCGAACCCCTCACGCCGCATCGGCGCCCTGACCTCCGCGCTCCTCCTCGGGCTGAGCTGCACGCCGCGCGGCAACGAGGCCGAGCTCCCGGACGACACGCCGCCGCCGAACCCGGTCGCGCAGGGGGTCTTCGATCCGTCGGCGCTCGATCTCGGCGAGCCGCCGCCGACGCTGCCGCAGGCGCCGCTCGCGGTGCTCGACTACGGGCCCAAGGGGAGAACCAGCGGCGGCGGTGACCTCCACATCCGCTTCAACCAGAGCGTCGGCGCGATGGACGTCGACGCCGCGCCGCTCGCCGAGGTCTTCACGATCGAGCCGCCGACGCCGGGCGTCGCCCGCTGGCGCGCGCCCGACCTCCTCGTCTTCACGCCCGACGAGGCGTGGGCTCCGGCGCGCGAGTACCGGGTCCGCCTCGCCAAGCCGATCGTCGCCGCCGACGGCGAGCGCCGCTTCGATGAGCCCCTCGAGTGGACCTTTGAGACCGAGCGCCCGAAGGTCAACGCCGGCGGCCCGGTCTACCCCGACGTCGAACGCCAGCACGGGCGCATGGCCTTCTACGTCGTCTTCGACGCCCCGGTCTCCGTCGCCGAGGCGCGCAAGCACATCCGCGCCAGCGCCCGCCCGCGCAGCGACGCGGAGCTCGATCGCGACGACGGCCTCGAGCTCCCGGAGACCGCCGCCGCGCCGGCGAAGCCGACCGCGATCCGCGTCCAGCGGATGACCGAGGCGCTCGCAAAGCGCCACAGGATCGACGACCTCCTGTGGAACATCGAGCCCGACCGCAGCTTCGTCGTGACACCGCAGGCCGGCCTGTGGCCGCGGGCCAGCACGATCACCGTCGAGGTGACGGAGGGACTGCAAAGCGACGCCGGACCGCTCCCCCTCGACACGCCGTGGCGCAGCTCCTTCGCGACGTACGGGCCCCAGAAGCTGCGCAGCAGCTCGTGCGGCGGCGACAAGCCCTGCCCGCTCCAGCCGATCACCCTCGCGCTCCGCAACCCGATCCTCGCGCGCGAGGCCAAGAAGATCCGCGTGTCGCCGAAGCCGAAGGCGCTCGAGGTCGAGGTCTACGACGCCTGGGACGACCACGGCGGCAACGAGATCACGGTGAGCGGCATCTTCCTCCCCGGGAAGACCTACACGATCACCCTCCCGGCGGGGCTCCGCGACGTCTACGGCCAGAGCCTCGGGCGCACCGAGACGATCAAGGCGACGATCGCCCGCGAGCCGACACTCACGCTCTCGGCCCGCAACGCGACGCTCCTCGCCGGCGACAAGCGGACCTTCGGGCTGACGACGCGCCACCTCGACGAGGTCGAGATCCGCGTCGGCGCCCTCGACGAGGCGGCCGCCGCCCGCCTCCTCACGCGCGACGAGGGCGGCGCGCTCCCCTGGCCCGGCGGCGTCGAGGCGAGGTCCAAGATCGTCGCGCTCGCGCCCTCCGGGCCGACGGATTGGGATGAGCGCGCGCTCGATCTCCGCGACTTCGTCGGCGAGCGGACCGGCGCCTTCATCGTCGAGGCGCGCGCGCGCCGGGCCGTCGCCGCGGCCCAGGGCGAGCCGCTCCCGGATCCGGTGCGCGCCGTCGTCCGCGTCACCGACCTCGCGCCGACGGTCGACTACTCGCTCCCCGAGACCATGGTCCGCGTGGTCAAGCTCAGCGACGGCGCGCCGGTCCAGGGCGCCGAGGTCCGCTACCGCGATCCGGACGCGCCGGCGATCGACCTCGGGAGCACTGACGCCGACGGGATCGTCAGCCTCGGCCCGAGCCACTGCGCGTCGTCCCCGGCCCCGAAGGGCAAGGAGGGCAAGAAGGGCAAGAAGAGCAAGACGAGCAAGGGGACCGCCAAGCCCGCGAAGGGCTGGTGCCAGACGCCGCGGGCCAACCGCGGCGTCGTCGTCGTCGACGGACCCGGGGGCGACACCGCCTTCGTCGACATCTACGCCCCGCAGACCGCCAGCGACGACGCCCTCCGCCCCGGCGAGGCGATGGTCGGCCGCGTGATCACCGAGCGCGGCGTCTACCGCCCCGGCGAGAAGATCCACGTCGTCGGCTGGGCGGCCGTCCACACCGCCTTCCGCCGCAGCGGCATGCGCAGGCCGAAGCGCACGCCGGTCGCCTTTGTCCTCAAGGACAGCCGCGGCGAGACCGTCGCCGAGACGACCGCCAAGACCACCGCCGAGGGGAAGTTCTCGACGACGCTGGTGATCCCCGAGAGCGGCGCGCTCGGCCGCTACAGCGTCGAGGCGAAGATCCTCGACGCGACGCTCCACGCGTCGCTCAAGGTCGAGGACTTCCGGACCCCCGAGTTCGAGGTCAGCGCCCGCGCGGCGGTCCCCGACGTGATCGCCGACGCCGGCCAGCGCGTCCACCTCCGCGCCGACTACTTCTTCGGCGGCCCCGTCGTCATCAAGAGCGCCCGCCACAGCACGTCGTGCAGGACGTTCCTCTACCGCCCGCCGGGCCTCGATCCGCAGTGGTCCGTCGGCGCCTACGACGACGAGTACTACGGCGTCCTGCGGACGCCGACGATCAGCCTCGCGCTCCCGTCACCGGCGCCCCGCGGCGCCCTCGAGTTCCCGCTGACGACCAAGACGCGGGCCGAGGGCCTCGCCGAGCGCTGCACCGTCAGCGCCGAGCTCCGCGACGCCTCGCTCCAGGGGATCGGCGCCGAGGACAGCTACGTCGTCCACCCGGCCGCCCACTACCTGGCGATCCGCCGGCCCGACGCGACCCTCCTCGCCGGCGATCGCTACGCCGCGCCGATCCGCGCCGTGACCTTCGACGGCAAGCGCGTCGCCGGCGACGCGACCGCGGTGGAGATCACGCGGACCTACGACAAGCCGCTCTACCGCGACGAGAAGGGCCGCAAGGTGCTCTACGGCAGCGAGTCGAAGACCGAGACGGTCAAGCGCTGCGACCTCCGCCCGACCGCCAGCGGCGACGACCCGACCTGCGATCCCGGCAAGCTCAAGGCCGGCTCCTACGAGGTGAAGGCCAAGACGACGACCGCCGGGCACACGACCCGCAGCGTCGGCCACTTCTGGGTCCGCGAGCGGCCGGCGGGCTACGTCGCGTACACGTGGCCGCGGCCCTCGAGCCTCGAGATCCGGACCTCCGCCGAGGAGGTCCACCCCGGCGACAAGGTCCAGGTCCACGTGCGCTCGCCGTGGCCCGAGCTGCGCACCGGCGTCCTGACGATCGCCCGCGCCGGGATCCGCGAGCACCGCGCCCTCCAGTTCACGGACGGCGACGCGGTCGTCGAGCTCACCGCGGACGACAGCTGGACGCCGACGATCTACTTCAACGCGGCCGCCGTCCGCCAACGCGACAAGAACCTGCCGAAGCTCGAGACCGCGAGGGCGACGATCGAGCAGGCCGCCGAGCACCGCCGCCTCAAGGTCGCCGTCGACGCGCCCCTCGAGGCCGGCCCTGGCGACGAGGTCGCCGTCGAGGTCACGGTGCGCGACGCGGCCGGCGATCCGAGCGCGGCCCGCATCGCCTTCTGGGCGGTCGACGAGGCCGTGCTCTCGCTGACGAACTACGAGGTCCCGGATCTCCTGCCGACCTTCATCCCCAAGGACGGCGACGGCCTGCGCCACTACGACGACTTCGAGACGCTGCGCCGGCCCTTCTACGTGCGCAGCGGCGACCCCTGGCTCGACGAGTTCGGCCTCGGCTCGCTCGGCGCGTACGGCACCGGGGCCGGCGGCGGCGGCTTCGGGGGCCGCGGCGCCAGCGTCGGCGGCCTGCAGCCGGCGCGCTCGCGCTTCGAGACCACGCCGGTGTTCATCGCCGACATGAAGGTCGGCGAGAGCGGCGTCCGCAAGGCGACGATCAAGCTCCCCGACAACCTGACGACCTTCCGGATCATCGCCGTCGCCTCGGCCCGCCTCGTCGACGGCGAGAGCCCCGGCCGCTTCGGGGTCGGCGACGCCCGCCTGCGCGTGACCCGGCCGCTCGTCCTTCGGCCGGCGCTGCCCCGCCTGATGCGCCCGGGCGACAGCGCCGAGATCGCGGCGATCCTCCAGAACCGGACCTCCTCCGCCGGCGAGATCGAGGTCTCGCTCGCCGTCGGCGGCGACGGCGACGAGGCGGGCGCCCTCGCCCTCACGACGCCAGCGACGCGAAAGGTGGCGATCGAGGCCGACGGCCAGGTGCGGATCCCGTTCACGATCCGCGCCGATCGCCCGGGCGCGCCGAAGCTCCAGCTGCGCGCGAAGTTCACGAGCAAGGCCGGCGCCCGCCACGAGGACGCCGTCGACCTGCCCCTCGAGATCAGCCCCGAGCGCACCCTCGTCGAGCGCGTCGCCGCCTACGGCACCGTCAACGACGACCGGCCGATCGCCGTGCCGCTGCGCATGCCGAGCGGCGTCCTCCCGGGCTTCGGCGGCGTCGCGGTGTCGACCACCTCGACCCTCCTCGGCGGGGTCGAGGACGCGGTCCACGAGCTCGTCCACTACCCCTACGGCTGCATCGAGCAGACCTCGAGCCGCCTCCTGCCGCTGGTCGCGATCGCCAACCTCAATCGGGCCGTGCCGCTCGACGTCGAGGTCGACGGCATGGTCGAGGACGGGATCGCCCGGATCCTGTCCATGCAGACGACCAGCGGCGGCTTCGCCTACTGGCCGGGGGGCACCCAGGCGAACCCCTACGCCAGCGCCTACGCGACCTGGGTCCTCCAGCTCGCGACGCGCGCGGGCTTCAAGGTGCCGGCGTCGAGCCTCGACCGGGCGCTCGACTACCTCGAGGGGATCGTCAACGCCGAGGCGGTCGCCGCCGCGGCCCACCCGCTCGGCGGGATCCGCCGGGCGATCGCCGCGCACACCCTCAGCGACGCCGGCCGCGAGCCGAGGGCCGCGCTCGACCGCCTCCACAGGGAGCGCGCCGACCTCCCGCTCTTCGCCCGCGCCTTCCTCCTCCAGGCGCTCCACCGCGTCGACCCCAAGGACCCGCGGATCGAGGCGCTCGCCGACGAGCTCCTCGGCCACCTCAGCGAGACCGAGGCGACTGCCCACGCCAAGGAGTCGGTCCACATCGACCTCAGCGGCGTCTTCCACTCCGACGGACGCAGCGACGCGATCGTCCTCAGCGCGCTCCTCGACGTCCGCCCCGACCACGCCGCCCTGCCCAAGCTCGCGCGCGGCCTCCTCGAGCGGCGCAAGGGCGGCGCCTGGCGCAACACTCAGGAGAACGCCTACGCCCTCCTCGCCCTCGCCGACTACGTCGCGGTCTACGAGAAGGAGACGCCCGACTTCGTCGCCCGCGCCTGGGTCGGCCAGGCGCTCGTCCTCGACGCGACCTTCCGCGGCCGCGACGGCGCGACCCAGAGCGGCGGCCTCGGCATGGGCGAGCTCCTCCTCGGCCTCAGCGGCGCGCCGGCGAGCGGCGGCGACCTCCTGCCGGTGATCCTCCAGCGCCAGGGAGCGGGGCGCCTCTACTACCGGATCGGCGCCGAGTGGGCGCCCACCGGCCCCGACCTCCCGGCCCGCGCCCGCGGCCTGACGATCCGCCGGACGCTGCGCACGGCCGACGGCCCGCTGCGCGACGGCCAGGCGCTGCCGCCCGGCGAGGGCGTCGCCCTCGACATCGACCTGCGCGCCGACAACCGCGCGGCCTACGTCGCGATCGACATCCCGATCCCCGCGGGGCTCGAGGCGATCCAGCGCAACCTCGGCCGCGGCCAGGCGGCCATGACCCTCCCCGGCCACCGCGGCTGGTGGGTCTCCCACGAGGAGCAGCGCCGCGATCGCGTCGTCGTCTTCGCCGATGACCTCCAGCCCGGCGATCACCACCACACGGTCCACCTGCGCGCGACGACCCCGGGGAGCTACACGATGCCGCCGGCGGTCGCCGAGGCGATGTACAGCCCCGAGATCTACGGGCGGTCGACGGCGACGCGGATCGACGTCGCGGCGCCCTAGAGCGCGCGGACACGGGATGCAGCGCGCGGCGCCGCCGAGCGCCATTGCCTCGGACCCCTGCTTCGTCAGCGCCGACGCCTCGACAGGCGACGGCGCAGCTCGCCACGCCGGGGCGGCGCCGCGTCGGCACGGGGCGAGACGACCGCAAGATCACATGACCATATAGGCATGTCTATTGTGCAAGGTTCTCCCGCGAGCCAGCGCGCGGCGCCGCGTGCCGGCGTACCGCTAGCTTCGTCGGAGGCGAGTTCGCCGGCGAGGGCGAGCGAGGCCGCCTCTAGACGACCTCGCCGTGCTTGGCGAGGTGGAGCTTCTTGGCCTGGACGACCCAGTGCTCGCGGCGGATGCGGTTGCGCAGCGACGCCAGCGGGCCGTCGAGGGCGTCGATCGCCGCGTCGTCGAGGATCGCGAGATCGCGGTAGCTGACGATCCCGGCGTCGTTGAGCTTGCGCTCGAGCACCGGACCGATGCCGGCGATGACCTTGAGGTCGTCGGGCGCCTCCGGATCGAACTCCTGCTCGCTGAGGAGGCTGACCGCCTCGATCCGCTTCTTCGACCGCTGGAGCTGCTCGCGGAGCGCGTCGAGCTCGGCGTCGCGGCT
>JAGQIT010000698.1 GCA_020431135.1 Myxococcales bacterium
TCGGCGGCGTAGCGGATCGCGTTGGCGATGCCGGTGACCGAGCCGCGCCCGTCGCCGCCGAGCACCTTGAGCGGCATGATCGTCGACTCGAAGGCGACCCCGGTGACGCCGATCTCGTTGTTGGTCGTCTGGGCGATCGTCCCGGCGACATGCGTGCCGTGGAGATGATCGTCGAGGCCGTCGGCGAGGCCGCTGACGAAGCTCTTGCCGTGGGTGAAGGCGGTGCCCGCGAGGTCCGGGACCATGCGCGTGGTCTCGGTGTCCTTCCAGGCGACGCCGGTGTCGATCACCGCGACCACGACCCCCTCGCCGCGGGTGACGGTCCAGGCCTCGGGCGCGTGGATCATCTCCATGTGCCACTGGAGGCCGAACATCTCGTCGTTGGGGTCGAGGCGCGGGCGCGGCTCGTGGGCGCCGGGATCGGCGTGGATCAGCGAGTAGATCAGCTCGGGCTCGACGCCCTCGACGAGCGGGTGGTCGGCGAGCGCCGCCTCGACCGCGGCGAGATCGCTGGCGCTGCCCGTCACCCGGAAGAGGTGCTCGCCCTCGCTGTAGAAGCCGGCGGCCTCCACCGGCAGGTCGAGGCCGGCGAGGAGGGCGTTGAGCTCGGCCTCGCTGCCGCCCTCACCGTCCTCGGGCTCGACGAGGTCGAGGACCAGGGCGCCGGTCATGGCGTCGCCGGCGACGGCGGCCGCGGCGGCGAGGGTCGGGGTGTCGATGGCCTCCGCGCTCATTCCGCGGTCGTCGGCCCGGTGGGCGTAGGCGAGGGCCGCCGAGAGGGCGACGAGGCCAAGGCTGGCGATCGTCAGGGGACTACGGCGGAGGGCGCTTTGAGCGTCATTCATCAGAGATCTCCTCGAACAGCGTCAGTCTGCTGCGTGGTCGGCCGGCTCGCGGAGCCGCACCGGCCCAGTATAGGGTCGCGTGCTGGGGCGTGCACGGGCGCCGGAGGATCCTGCGACGCGCGCAGGGCGGAGGAGATCCCGGCGGGTGAGGATCGGCGCCCGCGACCGGCGGACATCTGCTATCGTCCGAGGCCGCGCGTCCGTAGCTCAGTTGGATAGAGCATCGGGCTTCGAACCCGAGGGTCGCAGGTTCGAGTCCTGCCGGGCGCATCCGCGATCTCGCGGCGCGCCCGGATCGTACGGCGGCTAGCGCTGGCCGCGGGCCAGGGTCCGCCCCGGGAGGCGCGACGCCTCGGCGGTCGACGGCGAGCGCGCGCCGGTAGCGGGCGACGGCGACTTCGACGCGGGGACCGCCGCCGAGCGGGTCTCGGTTCGCCGCGGACGGCGCTTGTCGGGGGTGTCGGGCGCGACGTAGGTCGGCGCCTCGACGTACTCGCCGAGCAGGCGCCCCTTGGCCTCCTCGAGGACCGGGTTGATCCGCTCACGCGCGCCCTGGATCAGCTCGCGCGCCTCGCGGGTCTCGCCGATCCGATCGACGTGCTCCGCCAGGGTCCGGGTGCCCAGCGGGACGGTGAAGGAGCACCAGACCAGCAGCGAGAGGAAGAGCAGGCTGATCGCTGTCCGTACGAGACCGAGCACAGCCGCGCCAGGGTCGCCGGGAGCGGGCGAGCGAGCAAGATTTCGTCGTTCTCGGCGAGCCGGGGCGCGCTACCGAGTCGGTCGCCTCAGCCGTTCGGCATGCAGATCTTCGTCTCTTCGGTCCCCGTCGGGTTCTCGGGGTCGAGGGCGACGTAGATCCCCCGCCGCCCGGTCTCGCGGCAGGTGTAGCCGTCGCGGCACTGGCTCTCGCGGCGGCACTCCTTGCGGCAGGTCGAGCGCGCGGTGTTGGCGTCCGCGCACACGCCCTCCTGGAGGCAGATCTCGTTGGCCTCGCAGTCATTGAGGCCGTCGGGGCGATCCTCGCGCTCGGGATCGCAGGCGACGCTGAGGTACTCGGCGCTGTAGATCTGGACGCAGACCGCCTCGTTCGGGCAGGAGTCGGCGGTGCAGCCCTCGATGATGCACTCGCCCTTGCCGTCCGGGTCCTCGAAGCCGTTCTCGTCCACGAGGTAGGAGAGGTCGCAGATCCGCTCGCCGCGCAGCGAGCAGTCGATGCTCAGCTTGCAGCCGTTGCCGATCCGCCGGCTGCACCCCGGCGCCGCGGCGAGCACGGCCGCGAGGGCGAGGAGGAGCGGAGGCGTCACGGACGCGCGGGCACCGGGTCGTCGGGGCATGAGCGCGCGGAGCATACACCGTGATCGCCCCTCGGGGGAGCCGGGGCCGCCGGGAGGACGCACCCGACCCAAGAGGCCCGCGGCCGCAGACCCGCGGCGCCCGTGCCCCCGTGCGGGTGCCGGCGCGAGGCTCGCGGATCGCACGCAGGAGCTCCTCCCCTCGTGACGCAGCGGCGAACGGACGCCGCGAGGAGTCGGTGGACCGCAGGCGCGAAGCCGAGGGCTCGGGCGCGCGGGCCCCTCCACAGCGGCCCCGGCGGTCAATGCGGGTGGTCGCCGGCGTCCCCTTCGTGGCACGCTCAAGGGCCCGTGGCCGTCGACATCTCCGCGCTCCTCGCCGATTTCGCCGCCCTCGTCGGCGACTATCGAGCGACCCAGGCGAAGGCCGCGGCGAGCGAGGCCAACTTCCGCTGCGAGGACTGCGAGGGCTGCAGCGGCTGCCGCTTCTGCAACGGCTGCCGGGACTGCGCCGAGTGCACCTACTGCGAGGCCTGCGTCGGCTGCGAGAAGTGCACGCGCTGCCGCGGCTGCGAGGGCTGCGTCGACGGCAACCAGCTCGAGCACTGCCGCGGCTGCGAGCGCTCCGAGCAGCTCGTCCTCTGCCTCGACTGCAGCGAGTCCTCGCACTGCATCGCCTGCGTCGGCCTCGTCGGCGAGCAGCACTGCATCCTCAACCGCCGCTACGATCGCAAGGACTTCTTCCGCCTCGCCAAGGCGCTCAAGACCCACCTCGAGGACAGCGGCAGCGCGGCACTCTTCGCCGCGCCCGCCGCCGACGCGCCCGCGGGCGGCTTCAGCGTCGACGCCCTCCAGCGACGGATCCTCGGCCGTGTGGACGGCCCGACCGACGCCCCGCTCCCCCAGCCCGACGACGACGGCGCGGAGACCGACGACGCCGGCCCGTGGATCGAGGCGGCCCTCGGCGCGGTCGCCAGGGTCGAGGCGCCGGCGCAGGTCCGGCCGCTCGTCTACGGGATCCTCTCCTGGGACGAGGCGGCGGCGGACGAGGCCCGCCCGGTCACCCGCGGAGCGCCGGCTCGCGCCGATGCGCTCGAGGCCGCGGACGCCGAGGACGCCTGAGAACGCCGCCCCTGAACGATGGGCTGGCCCAGACCGGCGGGGCCTCGGAGCTCGGCCCCACAGGGCCGGCCAAGCGCGCGCGGCCCGTGATTCCGACCTATCGCGGCCTCGCCTGTGGTAAGCGCCGCCCATGGCAACGGAGAAAATCGCCGAGCGCCTCGCGATCGTCGGCTGCGGGACGATGGGGGACGCGATCGTCAGCGGCCTCCTGCGCGCCGAGGCGGTCGACCGCGAGCAGCTGATCGTCACGACCCGCCGCAAGGAGGTCGCCGCCGCCCTCGCCGCGCGCTACGGCGTCGAGGCGACGACCGACAGCGTCGCCGCCTGCCTCAAGGCGGACGCCGCGGTCTTCGCCCTCAAGCCGCAGACGATGCCGAAGATCGCCGGCCAGGCGGCGATCGCCGAGGCCCTCGCGGGCAAGCCGGCGATCAGCGTCGCCGCCGGCGTCGACCTCGACAAGCTCCACCGCTGGCTGCCGGCGAGCGCGGTGATCCGGGCGATGCCCAACACCCCGTGCCTGATCGGCGAGGGCACCACCGTGCTCAGCCGCGGCGCCGAGGTCGGTGACGAGGCGATCGCCCTGGCCACGCGGATCTTCGAGACGGTCGGCCTGTGCTTCGAGCTCGAGGAGAAGCACATGGACGCGGTCACCGGCCTGTGCGGCAGCGGCCCGGCCTTCGTCTACGTGATGCTCGAGTCGATGGCCGACGGCGGCGTGATGATGGGCCTGCCCCGCGAGGTCGCCCTCCAGATCGCCGCCCAGGTCTTCCAGGGCGCCGCGCGGATGGTCCTTCAGACAGGCCTCCACCCGGCGGCGCTCAAGGACCAGGTGACCACGCCCGCCGGCTGCACGATCGCCGGGATCCTGACGATGGAGGACGGGAGGATCCGCTCGGTCCTCGCGCGCACGGTCCAGGAGGCGGCCAAGGTCGCGGGCGGCCTCGGCGACGTCGCCAAGGTCGATCGCTAGCGCGACACGGCCCGCGCGGCGACGTCGCTACGCGCCCCTTCGACGCGGG
>JAGQIT010000699.1 GCA_020431135.1 Myxococcales bacterium
CCCATCACGATGCAGTTGGTGATGATCAGGCCGACGAAGACGCTGAGCTGCTTGGCGATGTCGTAGACGAAGGCCTTGAGCACCTGGTCGGTGAGGATGACCAGCGAGGCGATGATCGTCAGCTGGACGATGATCCGGATGCTCCCCGGGATCTTGTTGCGGATCAGCGAGACCGCGACGTTCGACAGCGTGACCACCGCGGTGAGGGCGATCGACATGACGACCGCGGTCTCCAGCTTCGTGGTGACCGCCAGGGCCGAGCAGATGCCGAGGACCTGGAGCGCGATCGGGTTGTTGTTGAAGAGCGGGTCGATCAGCGCGGTTTTGGCTTTCTTATCCATTACGACCTCCCCTCGCGGAACTTCTTGAGGTAGGGCCCGAAGCCGTTCTCGCCGAGCCAGAACTGGACGAGGGCGGTGACGCCGTTGCTGGTGATCGTCGCGCCGGAGAGGCCGTCGACGGAGTAGGGGGCCTTGTCGGCCGGGCCGGCCTGGCCCTTGATGACGCGGATCGCCGGCTTCCAGTCGTCGTCGTAGGCCTCACGACCGGGCCACAGCGACTTCCACTTCGGGTTGTCGACCTCGCCGCCGAGGCCGGGGGTCTCGCCGTGCTCGTAGAAGGTGATGCCCTTGATGGTGTCGGTGTCGGCGTCGAGGGCGAGGAACCCGTAGAGCACCGACCACAGGCCGTAGCCCTGGATCGGCAGGATCAGCGCCTTGACCTGCTCGCCCTCGACCACCTGGTAGAGCTTGGCGTTGTGCGGCAGGCGGAGGATCTTGGCGCTGTTCGCCGGCGCCTCCTCGCTGGTCGCCGGGTCCTTCATGGCCCGCTTGGTGTCGAAGGCGGCCGCGTCGACGCCGTCCTGGAGCTCGCCGGTCTTGAGCTCGACGACGACCGCGCGGATGTTGTCCTCGTAGCACTTGTTGATCGCGCCAGGATCCGCGGCCGACTCGGCGCAGGGCAGGCCGGCGACCGAGATGACCTGCTTGCGCTGATCGAGGAGCTTGTTCGCGTCCTGCATCGGCTTGAGCGCGACCGCCGCGCTGGCCACCAACACGCCGCAGACGACCGAGACGGCCCCCGCGAAGAAGATGGTGTAGGGGGTGCTATGCGCCATGTCGAGCGATCCTCCGCTTGATGTTGGCTTGGACGAAGAAGTGGTCGATGAGCGGGGCGAACATGTTCATGAACAGGATCGCCAGCATCATCCCCTCGGGGTACGCGGGGTTGACCACGCGGACGAGGACGACGAGGACGCCGATCCCGAGGCCGTAGATGAACTTGCCCCACTCGGTGAAGGCCGAGGAGACGGGGTCGGTGGCCATAAAGACCGCGCCGAAGGCCCAGCCGCCGAGGACGACGTGCCACTCCCAGGGGACGTTGAACATCGGGTTGGTGTCGGAGCCGACGCTGTTGAGGAGCGTCGCCAGGCCGATCGTGCCGACCGCGATCCCGAGCATCGTCCGCCAGGAGCCGACGCCGGTGAAGATGAGGACGGCGGCGCCGATGAGGCAGCACAGCGCCGAGGTCTCACCCATCGAGCCCGGGATGGTGCCGATGAAGGCGTCCATCCAGGTGATCGCGCCGGAGGTCAGGGCCTGACCGTCGGCGGCCGCGTTGGCCAGCCAGGTCGCGCCCGACATGCCGTCGGCGAGCATCGTCGGCTCGACCGCGCGCCAGACCGCGTCGCCCGAGATCGCCGCCGGGTAGGCGAAGAAGAGGAACGCGCGCGAGGTCAGCGCGGGGTTGAGGACGTTCATGCCGACCCCGCCGAAGACCTCCTTGGCGAGGATGACGCCGAAGGCGATCCCGACCGCGACCTGCCACAGGGGGATGGTCGGCGGGAGGATCAGCGGGAAGAGCAGGCCCGTGACCAGGAAGCCCTCGGTGATCTCGTGCTTGCGGACGACGGCGAAGAGCGCCTCGATGTTGCCGCCGACGAGCATCGTCACGAGGTAGACGGGGAGGAAGTAGAGGAGGCCGTGGATCCCGCAGGCGAGGATGTCGCCAGGGTCGAAGCCGAGCCCCATCGCCTCCATCAGCCCGGTGCGCCAGTTGTCGAGCGGCGGCGCGCCGGCGGCGATCGCCGCGTTGGCCTGGAGTCCCGTGTTGTAGAGGGCGAAGAGGACGCAGGGGATCAGGGCGACGAAGACCGTGATCATCATGCGCTTCTGATCGACGGCGTCGCGGACGTGCGAGTCGCCCTTCGTCACCTCGCCAGGGGTGTAGAGGAAGGTGTCGGCGGCCTCGTAGAGGGGGTACTGGGACTCGTACTTCCCGCCCTTCTCGACGAGCTTGCCGATCTTGTCTAGCTGTGAGCGGAGGAACTTCATCAGCCTTCCTTCTCGATAGCGGTGAGGTTCTTGCGGAGCGTGAAGCCCCAGTTCTCCTTGCCGGGATCGACGAAGGAGCAGAGCGCGAGGTCTTCCTCGTCGAGCTCAAGGGCGCCGAGCTTGACCGCGTTGTCGGTGTCCTCGACCGCGAGCGCGCGGAGGAGGAACGTCGGCATGATGTCGAGGGGCATGACCTTCTCGTAGAGGCCGATCGGGACCATCGCCCGGTGCGAGCCGTGGGTCGTGGTCGTGAAGTCGAACTTCTTGCCGAACATGCGGCCGAGGAAGCCGCCGACGTAGATGCCGAGGAGCGAGAACTTCGACGCTCCGGGGAGGAGCCAGCCGATGAACTCGCGCTCGCGGCCCTCCTGCAGGCAGGAGACCTGCTGGTGGTAGCGGCTGAGGAAGCCGAGGGTCTCGCCCATCGCCTTGCGACCGCCGAAGATCGAGCCGGAGATCACCCGGTTGTCGCCGTCCCCAAGCTCGCCCTTGACCAGCTCGTCGAGGTCGGCGCCGACGCGCGTCCGGAGGAGGCGCGGCGACTTGACGACGGGGCCCGCGAGCGAGACCACGCGGCTGACGTCGATCTTGCCGGTCTTGAAGAGGCGACCGATGGCGATCACGTCCTGGAAGCCGACGTACCAGACCTGCTTGTTGCGCTCGACCGGGTCGAGGAGGTGGATGTGGGTGCCGACGTTGCCGAAGGGGTGGAGGCCCTCGAAGGCCTCGTGGCGCACGCCCTTGGCCGAGCCTGGGGCGATCTGCGACTTCGCGCCGGTGCACAGGTAGGTCTTCGGCGCGAGCTTGGCGACGATCGCCAGGCCGCGCTGGAAGTCGTCCTCGGCGCCCGCGAGGATCACGTCCGGGTTGGGCGCGAGGGGGTTGGAGTCGACGGCGGTGACGAAGAGCGCCTTGGGCTCGACGTTCGGGTCCGCGACCTTCGAGAACGGGCGGGTGCGCAGCGCCGGCCAGGCGCCGGCCTCGAGGAGGAGCGCCTTGATCTCGTCGGCGCTGAGCTGCTCGGGGCCCTTGCCGGTGAACGCCGCGAACTCCACGTGATCGTCCGCGGCCTCGTCGGCCTTGAGCTCGATGACGACCGACTGCAGCGCCCGGCGAGCGCCGCGGTTGATCGCGGCCACCGTGCCGGCGGCGGGGGAGGTGTAGAGGACGCCCTCGGTCTTGCGATCCTCAAAGAGGAGCTGGCCGCGCTTGACCGTGTCCCCGACCTTGACGTGCATCTTCGGCTTCATGCCGATGTAGTCGAGGGCGACGAGCGCGACCTTGGACGGTTGTTTGGCGTCGTGGATGACCTGCTGGGGATCCCCTGTGATCGGCAGGTTCAGCCCCTTCTTGATCGTGTGTACAGCCATGGAATTTCCCTGCTTAGGAGCTTCGGCGGCGGCCTCTGGCGGACCTTCTGGGGTCGCGGCGCACCGGCCTACAGTCGCGGCGCTGCGGGGACTATGTTTTCGCTCTGGTCAGGTGCGGAGGCCAAGAGGCGGGCGCGTGTGCGGGGTCACACGCGACGCGCGGATGTCGGCCTCGGCGACGTCTACGAGTGGGGAACGGAGGGTTTCACGGGGGGAGGTGAACACGGCGGTCGCGAGGTCATCGGCTGCGCCGCGCCGCCGCCTTGGCGAGGTCGATGAGGGCCGCGCGCGCGGGTGAGGCAGGCAGCGCGTCGAGGTGAGCGATCGCGGCCGCTGCGTGGCGCTCGGCGATCCTGCTCGAGGCCGCGAGCGCGTCCGTAGCCGCCACGCGGGCGAGGATCCGCTCGACGACCGCCTCGCCGAGCGGCGGGCCCTCGTCGAGGGCGTCGCGGACGACGGGCGCGAGCTTCGGATCGGCCTCGCAGGCGAGGAGGAGGGGGAGGGTGATCTTGCCGTCGCGGAGGTCGCGGGCGGGCGTCTTGCCCGAGGTGTCGGCGCTCGCCGTGTAGTCGAGGACGTCGTCGGCGATCTGGAAGGCGTAGCCGAGCTCGCGGCCGAAGTCCGTCAGCGGCCCGTCGAGCGCCGGCGTCGCTAGGCCGCCGACCGCCGCGCACCAGGCGAAGAGGGTCGCCGTCTTGCCGTCGATGATCGTGTAGTAGCCGCTGCGATCGAGGGTGGCGCCGGCGTTTGCGAGCTGCGCGATCTCCCCCTCGGCCATCCGCGTGACGGTGGCGGCGAGGCGGGCGACGACCTCGGGATCGCGGGTCGAGGCGATCGCCTCGAGGGCGCGCGCGAGGCAGAAGTCGCCGGCGAGGACGGCGAGGCCGTTGCCGAAGTGGAGGCGGGCGCTCGGCCGTCCGCGGCGGAACTCGCCGGTGTCGACGACGTCGTCGTGGAGGAGGGTCGCGGTGTGGATGAGCTCGCCGACGGCGGCGACGGTGATCGCGTGATCGCCCCGCGCGTCGGCGGCCGCGGCCGCCAGGAGGGTGAGGAGCGGGCGCAGGCGCTTGCCCCCGGCCTCGACGAGGTGGTTGCTGATCTGCGGGAGGATCGCCACCGTCGACTCGAGGAGGCGGCCGAGCGCGCGCTCGACCTGCTCGAGGTCCTGGGTCACGAGGTCGATCCCGCGGGTGAGCGCGCTGACCGGGCGAGGGGGCGTGCGGAGGGGCTCCAACATCGGCGGCGCGGGCTCATTCACCCGCGACGAGGGCATTACGGGGGATGATCAGGGTTGTCAACCGACGCTGACCTTTTGTCAGGGAATCTCTCGCGTGCGACCCTTGTTAGGAGGTCATGACGACGCCGCCGGAGACGCGCCCCGAGCCGCACGCCCAGGCGCCGCTTTGGTTCGCCGCCGGCGCGGCGGTCTTCGGCGTTCTCCTCGGCGGCGCGGCGGTCTACCTCGGCCTCCAGGGCCGGCCGGCGCCGGCGGTGGTGGCCCCCACGTCAGCCGATGGGGGCTGTTGTGATCTCACGCGGAGCGATCGCCCGAGCCCGCGCGTCGATGGGGCCGCCCCGACCCTCGCCGACGCGGTCGCCTCGACGCGCGACAGCGTCGTCACCCTGCGCGGCGCCAGCGGCCTCCTCGGCGCCGGCGTGATCGTCGATCCCTCGGGCCTGGTGCTCACCAACTTCCACGTCGTCGCCCCGCAGCTCCGCGTCGGCCACAGCCTCAGCGAGGGCCAGACCGCGCTCGTCGTCCGCTTCGCCAACGGCCGCGAGCTCCCGGGGACCCTGCTGATCGGCGATCGCGAGCAGGACATCGCCGTCCTCCGCCTCCAGCCCGCCGACACCGCTGAGACCTTCCGCGCGGTTCGCCTCGGCCGCTCGGCGGACCTCGAGGTCGGCGAGTCGGTCTTCGTCGTCGGCACGCCGCTCGGCCTCGAGCACAGCGTCTCGAGCGGCATCGTCGCGGCGCTCGATCGCAGCCATATCCTCGCCAACCACCGCCTCTCGTTGATCCAGATCGACGCGTCGATCAACTTCGGCAGCTCCGGCGGGCCGCTCTTCAACCTCGAGGGCGAGCTCGTCGGGATCACGACGGCGATGGCCGAGCGCGCCCAGGGGATCGGCTTCGCGATCCCCAGCGATCACATCCGCGCCCTCCTGCGCACCTTCATCGAGGGCGGGGTCCGGCGCAGCGGTCAGGTCGGCATCGAGGCCAACGCCGAGCGCGATCTCAGCGCGGCCGCCTACGCCCTCGGCTACCGCAACGGCGTCGTCGTCACCGAGGTGATCCCGGGCCTGCCGGCCGAGGCCGCGGGGATCCGCCCGGGCGACGTGCTCGTCGAGATCCGCGGCCGCCGCTTCGACGCCTTCGGCGAGGGCAAGGAGGCGCGCCTGCGCTTCGCCCAGAACTTCGTCGACGTCGTCCGCGCGGCGGTCCCCGGCGAGGAGCTCGCGGTTACGGTGATCCGCGGCGACGAGAAGCTCGAGCTCAGCCTCGAGATCGCCGCGGCGTCGGCCGATCTCCAGGTCGCCGTCGACGCCGAGGAGCTCCTCGGCCTCCAGCTCGAGAAGACAGGCATGACGATCGCCGGCATCCACCCGAACGCCGAGATCCGCAACTGGGGCGCCGGCGTCGAGCGCCTGATCGGCGCCCGGATCACCCAGATCATCGGCCGCAAGATCAAGGATCGGGCCGAGCTCGGGGAGGTCCTCGCCGACCTCCGTCAGCTCGTCGCCCTCGGCCGCGTCGGCACCGTCGCGATCGGCTTCGCCCTGACGGAGGGCGGCGAGATCCTCGTCCAGGACTTCCCGATCGCCCGCCCGTAGGGCAAGCTCGGGCGATGGATCTCTCGCTCCGCGCGCTCCTCGTCGTCGCAGCTCTCGCCGCCTGCAAGTCGGAGCCGACGACCCCGCCGGACGACGGCGGCGGCGAGGAGCTCGACGAGACCCTGCCGGAGCGCGGGCCGATCGAGGAGGCCGCGACGCTGATGGCCCGCGGCCAGGCGGAGGACGCCCTCGCGGTGATCGACGGCGCGTTGAAGCAGAGCCCCGAGGATCACGAGCTCCACTACGCCCGCGGCGTCGCCCTCCAGGCGCTCGGCCGCGGACCCGAGGCGGTCGAGGCGTGGAGGGCGACCCTCGAGCGCAAGCCGGGCTTCTTCCCGGCGCTCAACGGCATCGGCGCGGTCGAGCTCGACGCCGGC
>JAGQIT010000700.1 GCA_020431135.1 Myxococcales bacterium
TCAGTCGTCGTCGTCGTCGCGCGCGGGCTTGAGGTGAGGACGCGCGCGCAGCCCCGGGCGGAGCTTCGTCCTTTGCGCGTCGCCGCGAAAGTGCTCGATCAGGTGCGCGCGGACCTGCCCGTCGTCGACCTCGTCGTCGGCGAAGTCCTCCACCGACTTCGCGGCGCTCTCGAGGAGATCTGCGTACGCCCGCATCTGTTGGATCGACGCGTCGACCACCGCCTGGAAGACGCCGCCGATCAGCTCGCTGACGAAGGCGGGGAAGTCGACCGCGTCGACGAGGCGGCGGCGGTCCCTGAGCTCGGCGACGACCAGCGCGGCGGCGGCGTCCTCGAGCTTGGCGGCGACGGCCTCGCGGCGCGGCAGCGGCAGCGCCCGGTAGGCCGGCGCGCCCTCGAGGAGGCGCGCGACCTCGGCGCGGACGTCCGCCTGCTGGCGGCGATCGAGCGCCTTCCTAGGCCTAGGCGCCACCGGTCGGGCCTCCGAGATCGATCGCGTCGTCGTCCTCCTCCTCGGCCCAGGCCCGGATCCGCCGCTTCAGCTTCTCCTCGGCCTTGTCCTCGACGACGTTCCACTCCTCATCCGGCTCGGCCTCGGCCCACTCGCGGATCTTCCGCTTGATCTTGCGCTCGACCTTCTGGCCGATCTCCTCCCACTCCTTGTCGTCGCGCGTCGGCATCGGCTTCGGCCGCTTGCGGGCGCCGTGCGAGCCGCCGCCCCAGAAGGTCATCAGGCCGAAGAGGAAGCCGAAGTCGTACCAGCCGCCGTTGTTGTTGCGCTCGTAGATCTCGACGGCGCTGTCGAAGAGGCCGATGACGAAGGTGATCGGCGCGATGATCCCGTGCCACAGGCCGTCCCAGAAGTTCGCGGTCTCGGCGACGAACTGCGGGTTGCCGGCCGTGCACGCGGCGACGAGGAGGAGGGGGACGAGGAGGAGCGCGGCGCCGGGGGTGCGCGGGCGCGGGCGGTTCGGCGTAGGCACGGGAGGAGGGTAGCGACGGCCGGCCGACGCGGCGGCGCATTGATTGCGGCAGCGCCCGCGGAGGCTCGTTCGACTATGTCCGAAGGGACATTGTTGATAGCGAGGCGGCGCCTATCCCCGGTTCAAGCGGGGGAGATGCCGGCTCGCCGCGACCAGGAGCTCGCGCAGCGCCGGGCGCTCGAGGTCGGCGGGCTCGCGGAGCTTGACGTGGCGCAGGAGCTTGCCGCTCCCCTCAAGGAGCCCCGCCGGGTCATCGAGATCGGCGCCGTAGAAGAAGCCGAGGCCGAGGTGCTTCGTCGCCGGCGCCAGGTAGCAGAAGTGCTCGGACATCTTCTTCGCGCCGACGCCGTAGCCGACCGTGCGCTGCTTGGCCCACGGGACCTCGGTGACGCCGGGCATGACGTCGGCGATGAGATCGCGGGCGGCGCGGGCGAGCGCCTGGATCGCCGGCGACGCCTCGGCGATCACCGCCTCGAAGTCGCCGTTGCCGCCGGTGGTGCGAATTCCTCCTGTGGACACCGGCCGAGTATCGCCCCTCGGGTGATTTCGCGCATCCCCTGCGCGGGCTCGCGGGCCGTCGGACCCCGCGTGGGCGCGCGGGCTCGGGCGCCGCGGCGGTTCTCACGGCGTGACGAGGCCGATGCGCGCCTCCGGTCGGCTCGCCGCGGCCGGCCTCAAAGCCCGCAAATGCCGCGCCAGGGCCCTGATCTGGAGACCGTGGCGTTGACACGCGTCTCGCGGTATCCATGCTCCGCTCTCTGGGTCCGCGCCCGCGTCGCTAAAGAGAGCCGCCTATCGTCGTGCAAGCCGCAGCGATCAGCTATCCCCTCCCGCTCAGCACCCGCGAGCTCGCGCTCGAGGTCTTCGCCCTCCTCCGCGAGCTCGACCCCGCCGGCTGGCGCGACAACCTCAGCGCCGCCGCCCGCGAGCGCCTCCAGCGGGTCGCCGACAAGCTCGACGAGCTCCTGCGCAGCGCCCCGCCGAGCGAGGTCTTCGCCGGCCTCTACCTGCGCCTGCAGGAGCTCGCCCGCTCCCTCGACGAGTACACGCCGCAGCTCGGGCTGTCGTCGCAGGAGCGCCGGGAGGCGTGGATGCGCCTGCGCGGCCAGCTCGCCCAGCGCTACGACGCCCTCGCGCAGACGCTGCGCGAGCTCGAGATCCACGTCCCGAGCCTGCGGCCGACGAACTACAGGCGCAACGTCTTCCACGTCTTCTCGGCGCTCCTGTGCCTCCTCCTCGTCGAGGTCTTCCTCACCCAGCCGCAGCTCGTCCTCGCCTCGTCGGCGGTGATGCTCTGGGCCTGGGGCTGCGAGATCAGCCGCCGGCGCTGGCCCGCGGTCAACCGCGCGCTGATGCGGGTCATGGGGCCGATCGCCCACCCGCACGAGTATTGGCGCGTGAACTCGGCGACCTGGTACTCGACCGCGGTCGTCCTCCTGGCCCTGACGCAGGAGCCGATCGTCCAGGTCTCCGGCGTCGTCATCCTCGGCGTCGCCGATCCGCTGGCGGCGATCGTCGGCCGCCGCTGGGGCCGGCACAAGCTGGTCCACGGCCGCAGCCTCGAGGGCACGCTCGCGTTCCTCCTCTCGGGGTGGCTCGTCTGCGCCCTCCTCCTCGGCTGGCTGCACGCGCTGCCGCTAGCGACCGCCGCTCTCATAGCCCTCTGCGGCGCGATCCCGGGGGCGCTCGCCGAGCTCTTCAGCAAGCGCATCGACGACAACTTCTCGATCCCGCTGAGCGCCGCCGCCGGGGCGTGGGTGGCGATCAACGTCTTCGGCCTCCTCTAGTCGGAGGCTACGCGTCGACCACTCGGAGCGCCTCCGAGGACCACCGTCGCCACGAGGGCGGCGCTAGTTCGTCCGGAGCACGGCGACGGTCACCGCGTCCTGGATCTCGCCGGCGGTGTAGCTGCCGTGGTTCGCGGCCTCCTGCTGGAAGATCTGGAGGTCGCCGAGGGTCGCGGTGTCCGAGCCGAGGATCGTCACGCTCTGCGCGTCGACGGCGTAGCGGACCTGGAGCGGCGGGACGTCGCCCTCGCAGCCGGCGTCCTCGAAGGTCAGGGTGAGGGGCTCCTCGCTCGCCGTCATGTCGACCATCCACAGGGCGAGCGCGAGGAGGGTCGCGTCCGCCGCACGGACCGCCATGGCGCCGCGCGACGGGCCGACGAGCGAGGTGGTGAGCGAGACAGTGTCGCCGACCTGCCACGGGGGCGTA
>JAGQIT010000701.1 GCA_020431135.1 Myxococcales bacterium
CGAAGGCGTCGCGGAAGTCGGCGTCCGCCGGATCCATCGCCGGCACCGCGGCGAAGCGGGCGTCGTTGCGGGTGAGGCGGAACTTCTGCAGGAGGTCGGCGACGAGCTCGCCCTCGACGCGGATCTGGACGCGCTCGAGGCCGGCCGAGCGCGTCAGCCAGTGCGGGCGCCCGCGGTCGAAGCTCGCCGTCGCCTCTGAGCCGACGACCGCGATCGAGACGCCGAAGGCCCCGGCCTCGGCCGACCCGTCGTAGGCGGCCTTGTGCCGGCGCACCCGCGCGACCGGGCCGGCCTCGACGGGCGTGAGCTCGTAGCGGGCCTCGAACGCGCCGACGCCGTCGAGCTGATCGGCGCTCCACAGCGTCCGCCGCGGCGACGCGGGCGCGACGTACTCGTGGGTGAGGAGCGTCGACTGGACGAGCTGCCGGCGCCGCGGGTCCCACTCGCGGGTGAAGCCGAAGCCGACGAAGCGGCACGACTCGTCGACGTCGACGAAGAAGGGGTCGGTGAGCGGCCCGGCGACGCGCTCGCCCTCGAGGGTCAGGGTCTGGGTGAGGGAGACGTCGCGGAGCGCCGCGCGGAGCCGCCAGCGATCGACGTCGAGGCGGTCGACGACCTCCCAGCTCAGCGTCCCGCGCAGGCGGTCGGCCTCGTCGCCGCGGACGTCGCGGGTCGCCGACTCGAGGGTGAAGGCCGCGGTCTCGCCGATCTCAAAGCTGCAGCGGGGGGCGGTCGCCGGCGCGGTCATGGTCGCGTGCTGCTGCGGCGCGGTCGGGGTCTCGCCGGCGGGCAGGCCGACGGCCGCCGCGACGACCGCGGCGGCCACGAGCGACCCGGCGAACCATGCTGCCGTGGAGCGGCTCACTGGAGCACCTCGAACTCGCCCATCGACACGCTCATGAGGCGGTCGGTGATCGTCGGCGACGAGAAGCTGAAGAGGTTGACCTTCAGGGTCTTGCGCCAGCGCCGGAAGCCGACCTTGCCGATGATGAAGACCGTGCCGGCGAGCGGGATGAGCTCCATGTCCCAGGTCGCGTCGCCGCGGACGACGAGCTGGTTGTCGGCGTTGAGGCCCCAGCCGAGCGTGGTGTCGAGCGGGAACGAGGTGTCGATGAAGTTGAGCTCGGCGGCGACCGCCGCCTTGACGAGGCGCAGGTTGATGCCGCCCTCGACGCTGCCGGTCAGGGCGAAGTTCGGCGAGGTCACCCGCGTCATCCGTCCGCAGGCCGAGAAGTCGTCGCCCGACTTCAGGAGATCCTGGCAGGTGGCGTTGTCCGCGAGCACCTCGAGGGTGTCCTCGGCGGCGAAGCCGAGGGTCCCGCCGGCGCCGATCGAGAAGCCGATGCGCACCGGGCCGAAGCCGAAGCCGAGGTTGGCGAGGGTGACCGACTTGGCGACGCTGAACTCGTCGCTCATGACGATCGTCGACGCCTGCTCCGAGGCCGCGTAGATCCGATCGCCGAAGGCGTCGATGTAGGCGTCGTAGAAGGTCTTGCTCGGGTCGACGTCGAGGCTCGCCGCCCCGTGGGCGCGCGCGAGCTCGAGCTCGAAGCTCTTGCCGAGCTTGCCCGTGAGCGCGACCTGGCCGTCGACCTCGCTCGACGCGCCGCTCAGGTCGAGGCGGTTCTGGGTCGACATCGACATCTCGATCGCCAGGCGGTCGCCGCCGAGCTTGCGCGAGAACTCCTTGTCGAAGGTCAGCGACGAGGCGCCGGAGGTCGCCGGCGTCGCCCGGGCGAGGACCACCTCGAGGTCGCTGCAGTCGCCGGCCTGGGCGCCGTCGCCCTGGTTGCCGTCCTGGGGGAACTCGGCGCTGAAGCAGCCGCGGATGATGAAGTCGCTCTCGGCCTCCCAGACGCCGCCGGCCGAGACCGCGTCGAGGGTCGCGCCCTCGAGGAAGAGCTCGTGGGCGACGTCGTTGGCGGTGCCGGGGAGGACGTCGTTGATGATCGCCTCCTGGATCCGCTTCGTCGAGTCGGCGGGGTCGCGGAGGCTGAGCGGCAGCTCGGTCCCGTCGTCGGCCGCCGCGCGGATCGTGTAGGTGACGACCGCGTTGCCGGGCATCGCCGTCAGCGCCGCGAGGGCGGCCTCGTCGAAGCCGAAGGTGAGGTCCTCCTCGATCGTCGGCTCGGCCTCACGCAGCGAGTCCGGGATGAGCGCGGGGTCGACCGCCGAGACGTAGGGGTCGCGGCCGTTGATCACGAAGCGCGACTGGACGACGAGCGTCGGGTCGGCGTCGGCGGGCCCGCTCGGGCCGATGTTCTCGGTCGCCTGGAAGGGGACGACGGCGACCGACGAGCTCGCGCTGAGGGCGTAGCGGACGTCGATGAGCGCGCCGTCGGGGCCGGCGGGGGTCGGCTGGAGGTCGAAGTCGTAGACGCAGCCGGGCTGCGGATCGCCCTCG
>JAGQIT010000702.1:0-413 GCA_020431135.1 Myxococcales bacterium
GCCGGCAGGCGGACGCCGGCCGCCGAGAGGCGGCGCTCCTCGTCGGCGAGCGCCCGCTCGAGATCGTCGATGCTCGAGCCCGCGTCGTAGGCGGGGCCGGCCTCGGCCCCCGGCGCCCGCGAGGCCTCCGACTTCGACGCGCACCCGCTGAGCGCGCTCAGGCCGAGCCCGAGCGCGGCGAGGAGCCAGATCGCGGCGCCGCGGCGGCGGCGAGGTCGAGGACGGGCGGCCATGTCGATCTCCAACGCCTCAGCGGGCGCCGGCGGTCTTTGATAATTCAACGAGCAGGCGGCGAGGTCAGGTCGCGTGCGGGGCATCACTCACCACCCTTGCCGAGCGCCTCCTGGAGGAGCGCGCGGTTGATGTCGAGGGCCTGCTCGTAGGCGCTGAGGGCCTCGTCGTCGCGGCCGAGG
>JAGQIT010000702.1:491-3193 GCA_020431135.1 Myxococcales bacterium
CGTCGGCGAGCGCGAGGAGCTGCGCCGGCGCCTTGGCGTCGACGCCGGGGTTGTCGAGGCGCAGGCGGAGGAGGCGGCCGTAGACGTCGTGGCGCAGGGCGACGACGGTGTCACCGGCCTCGACGGCCCGCGGCCAGTCGAGCGCGCGCAGCTCCTCGAGGGCGGCGATCGCCGCGGCCGTGTCGCCCTTCTCGAGGAGGACGTCGACGCGCTGGTGCTCGGCGTCGAGGGTCTGGCCGAGGGTCACGAGGAGCTCGGGCTTCGGCGGCTGCGAGGCGATGAAGCCGCCGAGCTGGAGGCCGCCGAAGGTCAGGAGACCGCCGACGACGACGCCGACGACCGCGGCGAGGGTGGGGCTGATGCGGCTCATGATCGCCTCCCTCGGGCGCGGGCCAGCAGCTCGCTGCGGGCGTGGGCACGATCGGCGTCGACGCGGCCGGCGAGCGCCCGGCGGGCGCCCGGCTCGAGGAGCGCGAAGTTCTGCTCGAGGAGGAGCGCCGACGCCGACGCGGTCATCGCCTCGCGGGTCGGGCTCGCGGCCGCGGCCGCGGCGTCACCCGAGGGCGCCGACGCGGGGGTCGACTCGCTGGCGATCCGCGGCCCCGCCCCCGCGCCGTCGACCTCGTCGCCGACGCCAGGTGTCCGAAGGACCAGGAGGAGCGCGACGGCGCCGGCGAGCGCCGGGGCGCCGACGAAGAACCACGCCCGCTGCCACCAGCGCTTCGGCGCCACCTCGGGCTCGATCGACGCCCAGATCCCGTCGAGAACGGCGGGGTCGAGCGCCTCCGGCTCGCGCAGGTGGCGGAGGAGGTGGAGCGCCGCGAGCTCGTCCTCGACGCTCCCAGCCCCGCCGTCCTGCTCCTGACCGGCCCGGAGCTCGTCCTCCCAGGCCGGGTCGAGGACCTGGCGGGGCGCGGGGTCGCGCGGCGTTCGCTGCTTGGGGTCGTGGGACATCGCTTTCCTATGGGCTCTCTGTGGGGACAAACGCCGGCCGACGCCGCCAGCTTACGCCGTCGATCGACTTTCTCGAGAAAGGGCGCGCAGCGCCGCCCAGGCGCGCCAGACCGCCGCCGCGGGCGATCGGCCCCGCGCCCGTGAGCGGCCGGCGCAGCGCCGCCGCCCTCACGCCGCCCCCCCGAGCTGGAAGGCGACGCCCTGCTTCTCGCACGCCTTGCGGAAGCTCTTGCACGCGCGATAGAGGAGGACGTCGAGGGTGCCGACCTTGACCTCGAGGAGCTCCGCGCACTCGTCGCGGCCGCGATCCTCGAGCAGACGCAGGCGCAGGACCTCGGCGTAGCGCGGGTTGAGGGTGTCGAGGACCTCCTCGATGCGCTTGCGCATCGCCTCGCGCTGGAGGCGCTCCTCGGCGGGGTTCTTGGCGGCCTCGGAGACGTTCTCGGTGTGCTCGGCGAAGGCCCCCCGCAGCCGCCGACGGCGGCCGGCCGCGCGCAGGTGATCGCGGGCCTTGTTCTTCGCCATCGTCTTCAGCCACGGGTAGATCCCGCTCGCCTGCCAGGTGAAGTTGGCGAGGTGCTTGTGCGCCGACAGGAAGGTGTTGCGCAGGCAGTCGCTGGCGTCGTCGCGGTCGCCGAGCATCGGCACGAGGACGTAGGAGTAGAGGACCGGGGCGTAGGTCCGGTAGATCGTCTCGAACGCCCGGACGTCGCCGGCGGCCGCCCGCGCGACGACCTCGCGCTCGTTGTCGATCCGGCCCCCGGTCACCGGCCGCAGGGTATCGCGCCTCGGCCGCCGGCGCTCGATCTCTGCGCCTCGGCCGGGACGGCGAAAATGCCGCGATTTCGGGCTCTTCTCCCCGCCCCCGCCCGCTCGCGGGGCGGGCCCTCAGCTCTCGAAGCGGACCTCGTAGCTCCCGCTCACGCCGCCGATCGTGCAGGTGACCGTCGCGCTCGCGGCGACCTCGGACTCGACAGAGATCGTGCTCCGGCTGGCGCTGCGCACCGTCACCCCGCCGTCGGCGGGCGCGACGGTCCACTCGCACTCAGGCGAGCGGACCTCCTCGGCGCCGGCGAAGGCGTCGGCGTTCAGGCCGTAGAGCTCGCCGATCCGCGGCGGGTCGTCCTCGCCGAAGACCTCGACGCGGGTGATCGCCTCGGGGCCGACGACCGTCACCGGCACCGCGAGCGTCGCCCCGCTCGGCGCCAGGGCGACGATCTCGCCGCTGCCGACCCCGAGCGCCTCGATCGCCACGCTCTCGTTGTTCGACCCGGCGAGGACGTTGACGATCGCCTCGGCGATCGCGTCGATGAGGCCGAGCTCGTCCGCGGTGATCTGGCCGCTGAGGCTGTAGCTGACCCCGCCGATCCCCTGGAGGTAGTGGTCCTTGGTGTCGCGGAGGTCGAAGTAGATCGTCGACTCGCCGCCGACCATGAGCGTGAAGGACTGGTCGAAGAGGTCGTCTTGGTTGAGCTCGATGCGGTCGACGTCGTGGACGTAGATCTTGAAGCGGTCGAAGACGTCGCCGCTCGCCTTGTCGCGGAAGACGACCTTCGCCGTGCCCGCCGCGCTCGACTCGAGGATCACCGTGCTCGACTCCTCGTCGGCCCGCATCGCCGACATCACGTCGGGGTCGTCGCTCTCGACGGTGAAGTCGGGGATCTCCTCGTCGTTGACGACCATCAGGTAGGCGCGGCCGCCCGCGACCATCGGCTCGTCGGCGTTGCAGCCGAAGATGCAGCCGAGGA
>JAGQIT010000703.1 GCA_020431135.1 Myxococcales bacterium
CGAAGGGCGGCGAGGCCGACGAGGCGGTCGCCCGCGCGGCGATCCGCGCCCTCGGCCGCTGCGGCACCGACGCTGAGGCGCCGCTGATCAAGCTCCTGAACAAGAAGACAGCCGAGGATCTGCGGCGCGCGGAGGCGGCGAAGCAGCTCCTTCTCATCGGCGGCGCGCGCGGCGACGCGGCGGTCGCCAAGGCGCTCGAGACCCTCGGCGATCCGAGCCTGGTCCGCCGCCTCGTCGCGTCCGCCAAGGCCGCCGCAGAGCCGACGCCGGCGCTGCTCAGCGCGCTCTGCCAGGTCTCCGCGGATCTCCCCGCCCTGCGCTCGTCGGTCGCCGACACCCTGCGGACGATCGCCCCGGGCACGACCTGCGAGTAGGCGACGCGCTCGTCCCTCGCGCACGCGGCGAGATCCCCGGCGATCGCACCCCGTGGATCTGTTCGATGGAGTGCAACCCGACTCGTCCGCGTCTACGCTGACATCGGCGCAGGCGAACGCGCGTGGGAGTTTCCCGACGGCCTGCTAGCATCCCCGCGCATGGAACGGCCGAAGCTCCGCAAGCTCGAGCGCCACCGCCTCGATCGCGACGGTGAGGTCCTGATCGTACTCCGCGATCCCCTCGGCGTCAGCGAGCCCGTCGGGCTCCCCGAAGCGGCCGCGCCGATCCTCGATCTCCTCGACGGCCAGCGGACGCCGAAACAGCTCCGCCAGTCGCTCCTCTTCCGCGGCGAGGCCTTCGACCGTGACGAGCTCGCGGAGCTCCTCGAGGACCTCAGCGACGCCGGGCTCCTCGACGACGACGCCTTCCGTCGGCGCTGGCGGGCGATGCTCGACGCCTTCCTCGAGTCTCCCCGCCGCCCGCCTCGCTTCGGCGACGTCCTCTATCCCGGCGATCCGTCCGCGCTCCGTGAGTTCCTCGACGCGCGACTCGGCGACCCGGCGGCCCGGCGCACGCGGGGCTCCGACCTCGCAGGGCTCGTCGTCCCGCACCAGCCCCTAGGGCGCAGCGCGGCTCTCCTCGACCGCACGCTCCGCGACCTCCCCGAGGCGGATGAGCTCGACCTCGTCGTCGTTCTCGGCACCGACCATCACCCCGGCCTCACGCCCTACACCGCGACCGACAAGATCTTCGACACGCCGCTCGGTCCGGTCGCCAGCGACGTCGCGCTCGTCGGCTCGCTCGGCCGCCGGATCGAGTGGCTGCGACGCGAGGAGATCCGCCACCGCGAGGCCCTCAGCGTCGAGCTCGCGGCGATCTACCTGCGCTACCTCTACGGCGACGCGAGCCCGCCGATCCTGCCGCTGCTGTGCGGACACAGCGCGCTCCTCGTCGGTGACGCGAGCGCGGCCGCCGACGACTTCCAGGCTCACCTCGGCGATCTCAGCGACGACCCGCGGGTGCTCTGGCTCGCCGTCGCCGAGCTCGGCCACTGCGGCCCGGCCTACGGTCGACCGCCGCTCACGGACGAGACCGCAGAGCAGCTCCAGGCGCGCGACCGCGGCCTCCTCGAAGCGCTCGCCCGCGGCCAGGTCCACGAGCTCCACCGCCGCTGCCTCGGCGAGGATCCCCAGCTCGGACCGCCGAGCGGCGCAGCCGTCCTCACGACCCTCGCGCGCCTCCTCCCGGTCGGCTACCGCGGGGACATCTCCACCTACGAGGTTCTCCCCGCGCCTGGCGGCGAAGCGGGCCTCGTCGGCCTCGCCGGGGTCGCGCTCCGGCGTCCGCGTTGATCGAGGCCCGCGGCGATCGACAACCCAGCGCTCGCCTGGTTGTGTCCGCGCCGGACGTCGACGGACAGCCAACACGAGCGCGCCTCGACGCCGCCTCAAAACATGTCCATTGGAACAGGCTAGACCAGGGGCGCGAGAGACCCCCGCGACGACCGGCGTCGCCAACCCGCGCGAAGCGGTCGTCTCGCCCGCGATGTCGCGGGAACGCAGACACGAGCGCAGCTCATCGCCGCAGCGGGACATGTCCCTTAGAACAGGCGACACCGGGGGCGCGAGAGACCCCGCGCCGACCGGCGTCGCCAACCCGCGCGAAGCGGTCGTCTAGCCCGCGTCGTCCGGCTCGCCGCCCTGTGCGACCTCCGCAGCCGCCGGAGCGTCCGCGGTGGGAGCCGCGACCTCTGCCGGCGCCGACGCCTCTGCCGGCGCAGCGACCTCCGCGGGCGCAGACTCAGCCGGCGCCTGCTCAGCCGCCTCGGCCGGTGCCTCCGCGACGGGCTGCGCCGCCGGCTGCTCCTTCGGCACCTCGGCGTTCGAGCCGAGCATGCGCAGGACGCCGCGGATGACCTCGTCGACGGCCACCGGCAGGCTCCCGTCGGCGCTCAACGCCGTCTGCGCGCCGAACCCCTGGACAAGCGCGAGGACGTTGTGGGCCATCCCATCGGGATCTGCGTCACGGAAGAGCCCGTCGGCGATCCCGCGGGCGATGACCCCGCTGTACAGGTTCCGGCTGACCGCCCAGGCCTTATCCAGCTTGTCGCGGAACTCGGCGTCCATCACCGCCATCGTCACCAGCAGGTTCGTCAGCCGCGTCTCGTCCGGGTTGTCCTCGATGGTTCGAACATGTGCCCGTACAAGGTTTGCGATGGTGACGTCTGCCGGCTGGTCGGCCACTGGATCGAAGCTCCAGCGCTCCTCGAACGCCGCCAGCTGAGCGTCGAGGATGTCGTGAAAGAGCTGCTCCTTCGCTCGATAGTGGAAGTAGACGCCGCCCTTGCTCAGTCCAGCCTCGCGGGCGATGTCGAGGAGGCGCGTCGCGGCATACCCGCGGCGAACAAAGCACCGCGTCGCCGCAGCCCGAATCTGCTGCTTACGTTGCTCATCCGTTCTCTGTCGTGTCATCTGTAGTCCCCACCCTCCGGCGCAATCCAACTGCCCCAATGTCACAACGCTAGCCCGCGACCCCGTAGGTTTGTCTAGGGGCGACATTATCGAGGGAATTGAGCCGGATGGCCGGCAATCTCGGCACTTGCGCGATGTCGTCGCGGGCAACGGCCTCGGAGCCGGTCTCAGACGCGAGCGGTTTGGCGCGCCGCGACGCGCGACTTCGCGGGCGGATTGACACATCGTCGCGGCCGGCGCTGAATATCGGAGAGACGCCAGCGTCCCAAGCCCCGAGGTCCCGATGTCCACCACCCTGAGCAAAGTTGTCACTGCAACCATCGTCCTGGCGTTGTCCGCCGTCGTCCCTGGCTGTTCATGCTCCTACTCGTACGGCTCCGGTGCCTCCAAGGGGACCCAGGCCCCGACGAGCAGCGGCAAGCCGATCAACAAGAGCAGCGGCAAGCCGGCTGGCCCGAGCAAGGGCAAGGCGGTGAACCCGTCCTCCGATGACGCGTCGAAGCCGATCCCGAAGGGGACCGCCGATGACGCCGACGACGCCACGCCGGATCCGGAGCCCGAGCCCGAGACCACGAGCTCGACGCCGACCTCGAGCCAGACCGTGACCGCCAAGACCGGCACCAAGCCGGACCCCGAGCCCGAGCCCGTCGCCGGCTCCTCGACCAACACCTCCTTCAAGGCCAACACCGCCGCCCCGCCGAAGCGCGAGGGTCGCAAGTAGCCTCCACCGACAACCCCAGGACCACCCGCCCGCAGACGAGCCCTCGTCTGCGGGCTTCGCAATTTGGGCCAGCGCTCGGCTCGTCGTCCTCGCGCGACGTGTCCCTAAAGACATGTCTCTAAAAGACATCGATTCGCGGCGATCCGAGCGCACGAACACGAGTCGCGAGAACTCCGCGCGCAGGCGCGATCCGACGGCGCGGCTCGCTAGAGCCGCTGCGCGAGCATACGTCGAATACTCGGAGAGCGCGTCCTAGCCGACGTCCTTGACCTTCGCCCGACGCCCGCGGACGCGCTGCATCGGCGCCTCGGGGAGGCTCGCAGCGTCGTCGCCGAAGAGGCTCGGATCGTAGTCGGCGTCGTAGGACTCGAGCTCGACCTCGTCGCGGCTGCGGAGGCGGCGACGCCCGGCGTCCTCGACCTTCGGCGCCTCGCCCTCGTCCCGCACCTTCGCCTTGGCCTTCGTCGACTTGGCCTTCGTCGCCTTGACCGGCTTCGACGTCGCGCCGTTGAGCCCGCTCTTGAGCTCGACGCCCGGGCGGAAGTCGACGGTGAAGCTCGCGTCGATCTGCATCGGCTCGAGCGTCCGCGGGTTGACCCCCTTGCGGGCGCTCCGCTTCTTCTTCGTGAAGGTGCCGAAGCCCGGGTAGGTGAAGCGCGGCGTCGACGACTTGGTCACGCGGGCGCGGACGAAGTAGCTGCCGAGCTCGTCGAAGGCGAGGTCGAGGATCTGTTGGATTAGCTTCTTTGAGACGTCGGGCGAGAGGTTACGAGACTTGGCGATTTTCTCGATGAGCTCAGCCTTGGTCATAGACGCGATCCCAATGCAGCGGGACCACGAACTTTAGGAAGCGCTCCGCGGAGCGTCAACCTCTTTCACCGAGGAGATCGAGTGATGATCGACGCACGCGATCGACGCGATCGCGGCGTCCGCGATCCGCGTTCGACGCGTCTATGACGTCCGCAGGATCTCGACGGCTTGCCGAAGATCCATGAGAACTTTTGCATCGGCGTCGCTCTTGCCTGGCGGCGCTTCGCGTGATTGCCGAAGCACGTAGGACGGGTGGTACGTCACGACGACCGGCACCTTCACCCCGTGCTTCTTCTCCTCATATCCCCACACCCGCCCGCGCATCTTGTACATCGGCAGCTCGCGGTTGCCGCTGAGGAGGTTGCCCGCGAAGCGGCCGAGGGCGATGAGCACCTTCGGCTGGATCGCCCTGATCTGCGCGTGGAGGAACGGCGAACAGCGAGCGACCTCTTCCGGCAAGGGGTCGCGGTTGTTCGGCGGCCGACACTTCAGGACGTTGGCGATGTACGCCGTGTCGCGCGGGACGCCGAGCATGTCGAGCCAGATGTTGAGGCGCTCGCCGGCGCGGCCGACGAAGGGGAT
>JAGQIT010000704.1 GCA_020431135.1 Myxococcales bacterium
TCGTCCCGGTGATCCGGGCCCTGGCGCGCTCGATCGACGTCCCCGTGTCCGTGGACACGCGCAAGGCGTCGGTGGCCGCGGCCGCCCTGGAGGCGGGCGCGCAGATCGTGAACGATATCTCCGCCCTCGGTGACCCGGCCATGGCGGGCAGGGTGGCGGCGAGCGGGGCGGCCCTGGTGCTCATGCACATGCAGGGAAGTCCCGAGACCATGCAGGATGATCCCCGCTACGGCGACCCCGTGGCGGAGATCGCCGACTGGCTGGCCGGGCGCCTCGCTGCGGCGCGCGACGCGGGCATCGCCGGCGACCGGCTGGTGGCGGATCCGGGCCTCGGCTTCGGCAAGCGCCTGGAGGACAACCTGGCCATCCTGCGCCGCCTGGAGGAACTGCACGCCCTGGGCGTGCCGCTCCTGGTGGGCGCGAGCCGCAAGTCCTTCCTCGGCGCCCTCACGGGGCGGCCCGTGGAGGAGCGCCGCGACGCCAGCGTGATCGCGGCCGTCGCCGCGGCCGAGGCTGGCGCCGCGGTGCTCCGGGTCCATGACGTCCGGGCGACGGTCGACGCGCTCCGCCTCGTCAGCGATCTGCGCGCGGCCCACTCGAGGGCGCGGGGGGAGGCGCAGGGCCCGTGACCCCGAGCGAATTCTTCGCCGCCTTCACCTGGCGCGACGCCCTCGACTTCGGGCTCCTCTACGTCGCGTTCTACGGGACGCTGCGGCTCCTCCGCGGCACCCGGGCCGTGCCGGTGCTCCTCGCGGTCGCCTTCTTCGCGGCGATCGCCGCGGCCGCGCGGGCGCTCGACCTCGTCGCCGTCGCGGCCCTCCTCAAGTATGTCCTCGAGTACATCATCATCATCCTGATCGTGGTCTTCCACCAGGAGATCCGCCGCGTGCTCCTGCGGATCGGCCAGCAGCTCCTGCCGCAGGGGCGGCGCCAGCAGACGCGCACGGCCGTGTCTGAGCTCGTGTCGGCGATGGAGCGGCTGCAGCGCGCGCGGATCGGCGCGCTGATCATCCTCGAGGGGGAGCTCGACGTCCTCGACATCGCCAGCAACCGCGGCCGCGAGATCGACGCGTCGCTGACCGCGGACACCATCGTCGCGCTGATGATCCCGCACCCGACGAACCTCGCCCACGACGGCGCCCTGCTGATCCGCGACCTGAAGATCGCCCGCGCGGGGGTGATCTGTCCCTTGAGCCAGCGCGATGATCTCGACCCGCGCTTCGGCACGCGCCACCGCGGGGCGATCGGCGCGAGCGAGGAGACCGACGCGCTCGTCCTCGTGGTCAGCGAGGAGCGCGGCGAGATCCGCGTCGTGTCGCGCGGCGAGATCTCGCCAGCCTTGAGCCCCGCGGAGCTCGAGACGCTCCTCGGCGAGTGGCTCGATCAGCCGCCGGCGGAGGAGGCCGATGAGGACGGCGAGCCCGTGGTCGCGCGCTCGCGCGTCGATCTGACGGCGGCCTCGCTCGAGAGCCGCGTCGATCTCGAGCGCTCGTCTGTCGAGGGGGTGAAGTGATGCTCCGCTTCGGCCCCCTGCGCTGGCTCAGCGGGCTCCTCCTCGATCACTGGGGGACGAAGGCGACGGCCGCCGTGCTCGCGCTCCTCTTCTTCGTCGTCACCCGCGACGACGTCAGCCGCGAGTTCACGATCCCGCTGCGGGTGATCGACGACCCGGATCGCCTGCTCCTCTCCGATCTCCCAGAGACCGTCACCGTCGAGCTCCACGGCTCGTGGGCTCGGATCAACCGCCTGAGCTCGAGCGACCTCGGCGTCGCGACCCTCGATCTCGAGGAGGCGGAGCCGGGGCCGCTCGAGATCGATCCGGCGACGATCGTCATGCCGCAGGGCGTGCTCTTCCGCAACATCGTCTACGATCGCGTCGACCTCCGCTTCGACGACATCGACGAGCGCAACTTCCCGATCAAGCCCGAGGTCGAGGTCGACGTCCACGCCGACTACGAGCACGTCAGCACGCTCGTCGATCCGCGGATGATCGCCCTGCGCGGCGGCAAGCGGGTGCTCCAGGAGATCTCGTCGGTGCACACGGAGCCTATCGAGCGCACCGGGCTCACCGACACGATCGAGGTCAAGAAGCGGCTGCTGCTGCCGCGCGCGGGCGTCGAATTCGCCGAGACGAACGGCGACGAGCGCCCCGAGGTGACGGTCCGCGTGGTCGTCCGGCCGAAGCTCGGCGAGCGCCGGATCGAGACGGCGCTGCCCGTCGACGCCGAGCGCCTCACGGGGATCCCGGCGAGCTACTCGGTCAGCGTCCGCGGGCCGCTGCCGGATCTGCGCCAGCTCGACGAGCTGCCGCCGCGCGACGTCATCGTCGCCGAGGCGCGGATGGGCGACGGCGCGGACGAGGGGCTGCGTTCGCCGGCGTCGGTGATCTACGTCGACTTCAGCCTGACCGCGGCGCTGCCGGCCGAGGTCCGCGGGCGCCTCAGCCTCGATCCGGTGAGCAAGCGCTTCGTCGTCCGACCGATCCCGCAGTAGCGCGGCGGCTCCCCGCTCGGGCCTCGCGGAAGTACACTGCGCGACATGGCCCAAGCGCGGCAGCTCTTTGGAACCGACGGGATCCGCGGCCCGGCGAACATCCACCCGATGACCCCCGACGTGGCGCTGCGCCTCGGGATGGCCGTCGCCGCCCACTTCGGCAAGCACGGCCGCGTCGTGATCGGCAAGGACACGCGCCTCAGCGGCTACATGTTCGAGACCGCGATCGCGGCGGGCGTCTGCGCGATGGGGGCCGAGGTGATGCTCGTCGGCCCGCTGCCGACCCCGGGGATCGCCTACATCACCCGGTCGATGCGCGCGGACGCGGGCGTCGTGATCTCGGCGAGCCACAACCCCTTCGTCGACAACGGGATCAAGCTCTTCGCCGCCGACGGCTTCAAGCTGCCGGACGCGGTCGAGGCGGATCTCGAGGGGATGATGGAGCCGGGCGCGCTCGACGATCAGGTCGCGCGCGGGCGCGAGATCGGCAGGGCGGTGCGCATCGACGACGCGACCGGCCGCTACATCACGCACCTCAAGGAGGCCTTCCCGTCGGAGCTCCGCCTCGACGACCTGAAGATCGTCGTTGATTGCGCGCACGGGGCCGCGTATCGGGTCGCGCCGGCGGTGCTCGGGGAGCTCGGCGCCGAGGTCATCCCGATCGGCGTCCAGCCCAACGGCACCAACATCAACGCCGGCGTCGGCGCGATGCACCCGCAGGCGATGCGCGACGCGGTCTTGGAGCACGGGGCCGATCTCGGCGTCGCGCTCGACGGCGACGCCGACCGCGTCGTCTTCTGCGATCGAAAGGGCGCGGTCATCGACGGCGACGCGATCCTGGCGATCTGCGCCCGCGACCTCGCCCGCCGCGGGGCCCTGCGCGGCGACACGGTGGTAGCGACGATCATGTCGAACATGGGCCTCGTCCGCTGCCTCGCGCGCGACGGGATCAAGGTCGTGCGCACGCCGGTCGGCGATCGCTACGTCGTCGAGGCGATGGTGAACGGCGGCTTCAGCCTCGGCGGCGAGCAGTCTGGCCACGTGATCTTCCTCGACCACGGGACGACCGGCGACGGCGTCTTGGCGACCCTCCAGGTCCTCCAGGTGATGCTCCGCAGCGGCGAGGGCCTCGGCGAGCTGGCGGCGGCGATGGTCCGCTTCCCGCAGGTCGCGCGGGCGATCCCGGTGCGCGAGAAGATCCCGCTCGAGGAGCTGCCGAAGCTCGGCGCCGTGGTCCGCGGGATCGAGGACGAGCTGGGCGACGAGGGCCGCGTGGTGATCCGCTACTCGGGCACCGAGGCCAAGCTGCGCGTGATGCTCGAGGGACCCGACGCGGCGGCGCTCGAGGATTATGCCGGGCGGATCGGCGAGGCGGCGAGCGCCGAGCTCGGGCCGCCGCCAGCGGCGTAGGCGTCCGCTTCGGGCGGCGATCGACGAGCTGTCGGCGGAGCCGGCGACGTCAAGGCGCGATGATTCCGTCGGCGATCGTCTGGGTCAGCCTCGGACAGCAGCCGGGAGAGCGCCTGAGCGCGCAGCGGATGCCGGTGCGCGAGGGTGGTCGCGGTCGCGCGTTCGGGTAGGGTTGGGGGCGATGTCTCAGCTCGACAGGCTCGGCAAGCTCGGCCGCCTCCTCTGCGCGGCCGCCAGCGCACGCGGGGATCGCCACACGATGGACACGCTCGGGATCCCGTCGCTCGTCCTGATGGAGCGGGCGGCCCTCACGGTCGCCCACGAGATCCGCGAGCGCTTCGCCGGCGACGGGCGTGCGGTCGTGGTGCTCGCGGGGCCGGGGAACAACGGCGGCGACG
>JAGQIT010000705.1 GCA_020431135.1 Myxococcales bacterium
CATCCCCAAGGAGCCCCGGTGAGCACTTCATCCTCCGCACGCCGTCTCCCTCCTCGCCGGCAGGACGCGCTCGCGGGACTCGCTCCCGAGGGGCCCCAGTCACGCCCCTCGCCGCAGCCTCCTCCCGCCCACGACCCCCAGGCCACGAAGTCCCCGCCACTCAAGGTCGAACCTGCGCCCGCACGCCCACCATCCCCAAGAGGCCCCGGTGAGCAACTCAGCCTCCGCGCGCCCTCCATCCCCACGGAGCCCCGGTGAGCAACTCAGCCTCCGCACGCCCACCATCCCCAAGATGCCCCGGTGAGCAACTCAACCTCCGCGCGCCCACCATCCCCAAGAGGCCCCGGTGAGCGCTTCATCCTCCGCACGCCGTCTCCCTCCTCGCCGGCAGGACGCGCTCGCGGGCGGGGCTGGGGCCCCTCGGGAGCGAGTCCCGCAGGACATGCTTCAACGAAGTTGAAGCGTGTCCGAGGACCTGTCTGAGCGACGAGGGGCCCCAGTCACGCCCCTCACCGCGGCCTCCTCCCGCCCACGACCCCCAGCCCACGAAGTCCCCGCCCCAGCCGGAGTCATCGCAGCCCCCGCACGCCCGCGCCCCCTGCGACATCCTCCGCGCACGACGAACACCGAACGCCGAACACCGAACGCCGAACGACGAACAACCAACGCAGAACCACGCGCCACTCCCTCAGCCGCGCGCCACCACGCGCGCCGCCGAGGACCTTCGACACGATCCAAGCCGCGGATCCGTATCAAAGCCCCAACACCCCGCGCAAGAAACCAGCGCACCCGGATCCCCGCCCTCGACCTCGGCGAAAATTCGGCGCTCGCCCCCCAGGTGTGGAAGCTGGCGACATGCCCGACCCCGCCAAGGCGCACACGCCCGCCGGTGACACCGACATCGACATCGACGCCTACTGGCGCTCGCCCGACGATCGCGTCCGCCTCTACCACGGCGACTCGCTCGAGCTCCTCGACGCCCTCCCCGCCGAGTCCGTCGACACGATCTTCGCCGACCCCCCCTACTTCCTCTCCAACGGCGGGATGACCTGCAAGAACGGCAAGCGCGCCAGCGTCAACAAGGGCAAGTGGGACCAGAGCCGCGGCGTCGAGGAGAACCACGAGTTCAACAAGCGCTGGCTCGCCGCCTGCCAGCGCCTCCTCAAGCCCAACGGGACGATCTGGGTCTCCGGCACCAGCCACGTGATCTACAGCGTCGGCTTCGCCATGCAGCAGCTGTGCTTCAAGCAGCTCAACGAGATCGTCTGGGAGAAGCCCAACCCGCCGCCGAACCTCTCGTGCCGCTACTTCACCCACGCCACCGAGTCGATCCTCTGGGCCGCGCGGGATCGCAAGAGCAAGCACTACTTCGCCTACTCGACGATGCGCGAGGAGAACGGCGGCAAGCAGATGAAGACCGTCTGGCGGATGACCGCGCCGAAGAAGTCCGAGAAGAGCCACGGCAAGCACCCGACGCAGAAGCCGATCGACCTCCTGCGGCGGATCCTCACCGCCTCCTGCGACGAGGGCAGCGTCGTCCTCGACCCCTTCAACGGCAGCGGCACCACCGGCGTCGCCGCCGCGAGCCTCGGCCACAACTACATCGGCTTCGACCTCGACGCCGACTACCTCGAGCTCACCAAGCGCCGCCTCCTCGCCGACAACGAGCGCTGGGCCGGCCTCCGCGTCGTCTCCTGACGTCGCCGCGGCGGCATCCGATCACGGGCAGAGAACGCGAGACGGCGACCCCTGGACTAGGGGGTCGCCGTCGTCGCGTTCTGCGAAGGAAATCAGAGTTCGCGGAGGCTCAGACCTCCATGATCTCCGCCTCCTTCTTGGCGACGATCTCGTCGACCTGCTTGCTGAAGACGTTGGTCTCGCTCTGGATGTTGTCGAGGCCGCGCTTGAGCTGGTCCTCCGAGATCTCCTTGTCCTTCTCGGCCTGCTTGAGGAGATCGTTGGCGTCGCGGCGGCACTGGCGGATCGTGATCTTCGCGGCCTCGCCGAGGCCCGACACCTTCTTGACCAGCTCGCGGCGGCGATCCTCGGTCAGCGCCGGGATCGGCAGGCGGAGGACCACGCCGTCGCTCGACGGGTTGAGGCCGAGGCCCGAGTTGTAGATCGACTTCTCGATCGCCGAGATCGAGTTGGGGTCGTAGGGCTTGATCACCAGGAGGCGGGCGTCACCGACGCTGACGGTCGCCACCTGGTTGAGGTTGACCATCGCCCCGTAGCTCTCGACCTTGAGGCCGTCGAGGATCGCCGGGTTGGCTCGGCCGGCGCGGACCCGCGACAGCTCCTTGCGGAGGTGGTCGACCGCCCCCTCCATTCCGTCTCGTGCAAGTTCTTCTGCCTCTTCCAGCATCGTTAGCTCCTCCCTCGTGGGGCTTGCGGGCGCTCACAGTCTTCCGGGCCGACGAGCGTGCCGATCGGCTCGCCGCAGACGACCCGGCGGATGTTGTTGCGGGTGAGCATATCGAAGACGACGATCGGCAGGTCGTTCTCCTTGCAGAGCGAGATCGCCGTCGCGTCCATGACGTTGAGACCCTTCGCCAGGACGTCAAGGTACGTCAAGCGGCTAAATCGCACGGCGTTGTCGTGGAGCGCCGGGTCGCGGTCGTAGACCCCGTCGACCTTCGTCGCCTTGAGGAGGACCTCCGCCGCGACCTCCATCGCCCGCAGCGCCGCCGCCGTGTCCGTGGTGAAGTAGGGGTTGCCGGTGCCCGCGGCGAAGATCACCACGCGGCCCTTCTCGAGGTGCCGGGTCGCGCGCCTGCGAATGTAGGGCTCGGCGACCTCCTTCATCTCGATCGCCGAGAGCACCCGCGTGTAGACGCCGCGCTGCTCGAGCGCGTCCTGGAGGGCGAGCGAATTCATCACCGTCGCCAGCATGCCCATGTAGTCGGCGCTCGCTCGGTCCATGCCCGAGGCCGCCGCCGACATCCCGCGGAAGATGTTGCCGCCGCCGATGACGATCGCGACCTCGACCCCGAGCTCGACGAGCTCGCCGATCTCGCCGGCGATCGCCCGCAGCACCTCCGCGTCGACGCCGTAGCCCTGCGTCCCCTGGAGGGCCTCGCCCGAGAGCTTGAGGAGGATCCGCGAGTAGACCGGCTGGACGGGCGGCTGCATCGGGACGACGTAGTACCTTAAACGTGAAAGGGCGGGGAAGCCCCGCCCTTGCGCCGCCGGCGATCCGCGGCGAGAAAATCAAAAAGGCCAAGAATGTCGCGGCCTCGCGACGCCGCCGCCGAGCGTCGGACGGGCGCTAGCCTCGTCTCTCGCTCTGCGGCGGCCTCGTGGCGCCAGCCGGCGCCGGGGTCGGTTGTTAGACGCTCGCGCGGGCCGCGGCGACCTCTTCGGCGAAGTTCTCCGTCTTCTTCTCGAGCCCCTCACCGAGCTCGAAGCGCACGAAGCGGCGGATCTTCACGTTCTCGCCGAGCTTGGCGATCAGCTCCTTGAGGAGCTGCTCGATGGTCAGCTTGTCCTCCTTGACGAACTTCTGCTCGAGGAGGCAGCGCTCGGCGTAGAACTTGTTGAGCTGACCGTCGACGATGCGGTCGACGATCTTCTCGGGCTTGCCCTCGGCGAGCGCCTTCTCGCGGTAGATCTCGCGCTCGGTGGCGACGAGCGCCGGGTCGACGTCCTCGCGGCTGACGACCAGCGGGTTCATCGCGGCGATCTGCATGGCGACGTCGTTGCAGAAGGTCTGGAAGTCGTCGGTGACCGCGACGAAGTCCGTCTCGCAGTTGACCTCGAGGAGGACGCCGACGCGCTTGCCGTGGATGTAGGAGACGACCGCGCCCTCGGAGGCGAGGCGGCCGGCCTTCTTCGCGGCGGCGGCGAGGCCCTTCTTGCGCAGGTACTCGATCGCCTTCTCGAGGTCGCCGTCGGTCTCCTGGAGCGCCTTCTTGCAGGCCATGAGGCCCGAGCCGGTGCGCTCGCGGAGCGTCTTGATGTCTGCAGTGGTGATGTTGGCCATGGGTCTTCTCTTCTCTAGCTGCCTTGGGCCGGGGTTCCGAGGGGGCCCTCCTCCGGCGAGGCGGCGGCCTCGGGGGCGGGGAGCTGGGTCCGACGCGAGACGATCTCGACCTTCGGGCCGTCGCCGCCGGTGTGGACGCGGATCGTCTCCGGGGCGTCCTGCTCGACGACCTCGTTGACGGCGCGGGCCTTGCCGAGGCGCGAGCCCTCGACGCAGGCGTCGGCGATCTTGGTGCAGAAGAGCTTGATCGAGCGGATCGCGTCGTCGTTGCCCGGGATGACGTACTGGAGCGAGTCGGGATCGGCGTTGGTGTCGGCGACCGCGACGACCGGGATCCCGAGGCGGTTGGCCTCGGTCACGGCGATGTGCTCGCGGACCGGGTCGATGACGAAGATCGCCCCGGGGAGCTTGCTCATGTCCTTGATGCCGCCGAGGTTGCGCTCGAGCTTCGCCCGCTTGCGGTCGAGCATCAGCGCCTCCTTCTTGGTCATCTGCTCCGTGGTGCCGTCGGCGGCCATGCGCTCGATGTTGCGGAGCTTCTCAATCGACTGGCGGATCGTCGCCCAGTTGGTCAGGGTGCCGCCGAGCCAGCGCGAGCACACGAAGTACTGGCCGGCGCGCTCCGCCTCGGAGGTCAGGACGTCGGCGGCCTGCTTCTTGGTGCCGACGAAGAGGATCGGCTTGCCCTCGGCCGCGACGCCGCGGATGAAGGAGAAGGCGCGGCGGAAGAGCGTCGCCGTCTGCTGGAGGTCGATGATGTGGATGCCGCCGCGGGCGCCGTAGATGAACGGCTTCATCCGCGGGTTCCAGCGCTCGGTGCGGTGACCGAAGTGGACGCCGGCCTCGAGGAGCTGGCGGACGGTGATGATGCGCTGGCCCTCGCTGGGCTCGAAGGACTCGCGCTGGATGTCGGCCTCAGTGGCCTCGGTGTTCTCGGACATGTTCTCTACTCCTGGCGTTGCGCCTCTGCCCCCTTCGTCGACCGGCCGAACACCGGGCGAGCTCGGCTGAGCTGCTTCGGCGACGCCACGGCGGCCTCTAGGGGCATGTGGTGTGGGTTTGGCCGCGGCGTGTAGCATGCCGGGGCCGCGACAGGCAAGATGGAACCACGGAGCGGCCCTCGGGGTCCAACCCCGCGCGCCGCAGATCGACTGCGCCGTACGGGGCCCGCGGGCGCGGATATGCGAAGATCGCGCAGGAGCTGGCGCACACCGGCCGAGGTCGCACACATGCCACTGACTGCTATAAGCGAGGGGAAACGGTGCCCATGAGTCGTCTACGCCTCATCGTCGGCCTCGCCACCAGCCTGTCGATCGGCCTGGTGGTCGGCTGCTTCCGCGAGGCGACCCCCGCCCCTGGGTTCCGCTACGAGTGCTCGTCGGACGACGACTGCATCACGCCCGTCGACGGGAACGGCGACCCGCTCGTCGACGAGAACGGCGACCCCTACGCGGAGCAGTGCATCGCCGGCCTGTGCCAGCACGCGTGCTCGGGGAGCATCCTCGACCTCCTCAGCCCGAGCGGCACCTCCGACTGCCCGAGCGACCGCGACGGCTACACCTGCTTTAACGGCACCTGCAACCATCTCTGCGACGCCGCCGATGAGCTGCCGCCGTGCTCGGCGCCGCAGACCTGCATCGAGTTCACGACGCTCTTCGCGGCGTTCGGCGAGGCGGCCGCGGGCTTTGAGGAGTCGCTCAGCAGCCTGCCGCAGGAGAAGCCCGGGATCTGCGGGATCCTCTGCGACGACGCCGACGCGCCGGCCTGTCCCGACGGTCAGGTATGCCTCGAGGGCGTGTGCATCGGCTTCGACAGCGGCGGCACGACCGGCGGCGACACGACCGGGAGCACAGGCCCATGACCACCCCGCCCCGACGCCCCGCGCTCGCAGCGATCGTCAGCCTCACCGCCTTGGCGACCGCCTGCGCGACCTTCGAGTCGCCGCAGCCGCGGGTGCGGCCGATCGACAGCCGCCTCCACGTCGTCCCGGTGCTCGCGGCCAAGACCTCCGTCGAGACCCCGCCGCCCGCCGCCGAGGCGCCCTCCGACGACGCGTCGCGGCCGCGGCGGACGACGGCGACGCACGCCGTGCTGTGGACCGGGGTCGTCCTCGCCTCGCTCGGCGGCGCGGGGCTCGTCGGCTTCGGCGCGGCGGGCCTGGCGACGAACCGCAAGCTCGACAAGGGCCTCCTCGAGGAGGGGATCTCCCGCGACGATCGCCAGACCCTGGTCGACCGCGGCGAGACGCTCAACACGGCGACGATCGTCAGCGCCTCGGTCGGCCTCCTCGGCGCCCTGATGGCGGTGACCGCCTACGGCGTCGAGTACACGAACTGCGGGCCGCTGGCGCCGAAGCGGCGGCGCTGCTCCGAGCGCTGAGCCGGCGGCGCGCGCGAGCTCGAGAGAGAACGTCCAGGCCGCGCCGCGGACGTCTTGGTGCACTGAGCGCGCGCTCGAGCCGTCCCCGACGTCACACGCCATCACACGACTCGGCTCTCCTCGAGGTCGGCCGCGCGCGCGTCTCGGTGTAGGGTGCCCGACGCGATGACCGAGGGGCGCGAGCGCAGGGACGCGGGCTCGACGGACGCGGCGACAGACGCCGGCGCGCCGCCCCTCGCCTTGCCGACCCTCGGCGAGCTCGAGCGCCGCGAAGGGGCGGTGCTCGCCGGACTCCTGGCGCTCGTCGTCGTCGTCCTCCTGCCGATGCTCGGCTTCGGCTTCGTCTACGACGACGGCTGGACCTTCACCGCCAACGGCTTCCTCCGTCAGCCCGGCGATCTGCCGCTCCTCCTCAGCGACGAGGCCGCGCGCCGCCACGTCCCCGACGCGTTCCGGCCGACGCTGGTGCTCTTCGACGTGCTCAGCTACCAGCTCTTCGGGCTCTACGCGCCGGCGCACCACGCCCTGTCGATCGCGCTCCACGTCCTGGTCTGTTGGCTCGCCCAGCGCTGGCTGCGGCACCTCGGCGCCCCGCTGCCGCTGCGCGCGGCGACGGTGGCCCTCTTCGGGCTCCTGGCGATCCACGCCGAGGCGATCGCGGTGATCTCCTTTCATGAGGATCTGCTGGCGGCGGCGCTCGGCCTCGGCGGGCTCGTCTGCGCCAGCGCGGCCCTGCGAGCGCGCGGCCGCCGGTGGCCGCGGGCGAGCGCCGCGGCGCTCCTCCTCACCCTCGCCTGCGGGGCCAAGATGAGCGCCGCGACGCTGCCG
>JAGQIT010000706.1 GCA_020431135.1 Myxococcales bacterium
AGGACGCCGACGACGTCGACGGTCGTCAGCATGCCGGCGGCGATCGACAGGCGCATCGCGTCGACGCCGGGCTTGTAGATCCGGTTGACGGCGGTCGCCGAGAAGGGCGCGTAGAAGTCGTTGGGGGCGAAGAGGCCGGTGACGCTGTAGTTGATCGGGAAGCGGCCGACGTCGAGCTTCACGGGCCCGGCCTTGAAGCTCGCCGCCGCGCGGTCGAGGCCGACCGTGCCGCGCATCGCCCCGTTCTCCCAGAAGGTCGCGCCGAGGTACTTGGTGCGGTAGACGCTGGCGGTCTGGCCGGCGCTCGAGAAGGCGCCGCTGATCGAGCCGAGGGGCGAGCGCGTGAGATCGACGAAGCCGTTGACCTCGAAGGAGACGTGCTCGCCGGCGTCGGCGTCGACGGTGACGCGGCCGACCGCGACCCCGAGGCCGTCGTCGCCGGTCGGGAAGAGGTAGGGCTGGTCGTCGAAGTGGAGGTAGGCGCCGGTGAGGCGCAGGCTGCCGCCGAAGATCTTGTCGAGGTCGACCTTCCTGCGCTTCTTGGCCTCGGCCGCCGGGCCCTCGGCGGTCGGCGTGGTCGTCGTCTTCTTCGTGTCGGCCTCGCCCTTCGACTTGGCCTTTGACTCGCCCTTGCCCTCGCCCTCTGCGTCCTCGCCTGCGCCGAGATCGACGGCGTCGCTCGAGAAGCCGTCGTCCATGGCGCCGAAGTCGAAGTCGAAGCCGTCGTCGCCGGACTCTCCGGGCTCGCCGGAGTCGCTTGCGTCGCCGCCTCCGCTCGGGGCGCTCGCTTCGGCGTCGGTCTCCTCCGCGTTCGGCCTCTTCTTGGGCGCGGGCGCGTCGGTCTCCTCGGACGCGCCGATCTCGACGAGCTCGGCGTCGCGCGGGCTCGGCTCCGCCGCCGCCAACGCGAGCCCCAGGCCGACGCCGAGCGCGACGTGCACGGGCTACTCCCTCCGCTCGTCGTGGTCCACCTGGCCGTCGACGAGGTGGACGATGCGGCGCGCGCGGGCCATCACCCGCGGATCGTGCGTCGAGAAGATGAAGGTGACGCCGCGCTCGCGGTTGAGCTTCTCCATCAGCCCGAGGAGGACCTCCGCGGTCGCCGAGTCGACGTTGGCGGTCGGCTCGTCGGCGAGGGTGACGGCGGGGCTCGAGGCGATCGCCCGGGCGATCGCGACGCGCTGCTGCTGGCCGCCGGAGAGCTCGTTCGGGCGCCGGTGCCCCATGCCCTTGAGGCCGACGTCCTCGAGGAGCTGGTTGACCATCTGCGCGCGCCTCTCCGCGGGGACGCCCTGGAGGCGGAGGACGAGCTCGGCGTTCTCATAGGCGCTGAGCACGGGGATCAGGTTGTAGGCCTGGAAGACGAAGCCGATGCGATCGCGGCGCAGGTGGCTCTTGTCGGCGCGCGACATCGTCGCCAGGTCGCGCCCCTCGAGGAGGACGCGGCCGCTCGTCGGCGTGTCGAGGGCGCCGATGACGTTGAGGGCGGTGGTCTTGCCCGACCCCGAGGGGCCGGTGAGGGCGAGGAACTCGCCGGGGTAGACCTCGAGGTCGAGGCCGCGCAGCGCGTGGACCTCGATCTTGCCCTGGCGGTACGTCTTCGTGACGCCCTCGAGCTTGACCAGCGGGGCGCCCGTGGCGGCGGCGGCGGGCTCGATCTTCTCTGCGGTGGCGCTCATGTACCTGTCTCCTTGGTCACCTTGGCGGGCGTGGTGCTAGACGATGCGGATGGTCTCGACCGGCGCGACCCGACCGGCGCGCCAGGCCGGGTAGAGGCCGGCGGCCATGGTGGCGACGAAGATCGCGACGGCGATCACCGCGGCGTGCGAGCCGTAGATCGAGACGTGGAGGATCGGATCCATCGCCACGCCGGCGACGTCGAGGCTCTCGCCCTGGCCCGCGACCATCGCGCTGAAGTCGAGGCCGACGGTGTTGAGGTAGTAGTACGGGTAGGCGGTGAGGGCGACGCCGGCGAAGAGCCCGCACAGGGCGATCCAGAAGCTCTCCCAGAGGACGAGGCCGAAGAGCTGCCCCGAGGAGAAGCCGATCGCCGCCATGATCCCGAACTCGCGCAGGCGCTCCATCACCGAGACGAAGAGGGTGTTGAAGATCCCCGCGGCGATCAGGACGGTGATGATCACCTCGAGGATCATCGTGCTCACGGTCTTCATCTTGATGAAGCCGGCGAGGTCGGGCTGGGCCTCGTCCCAGGTGAGGATCGCCGCGCCGTCGGTCTCGCCGGCGATGAGCCGGTCGCGGACCGCGGCGGCGTCGCGGTTGTCGTCGACGAAGATCGCGAGCTGGGTGAGCTCGCCCTCTTCGTAGCCGAGGATCTCGCGGAGCCTGTTCATCGGCAGGATCGAGATCGCGCCGTCGACCGTCGGCGAGCCGGTGCGGACGATCCCGCGCAGGCGGGCGAGCCCCGAGGTCATCTCGCCGTTCTTGTCGGTGACGGTGTAGACGACCTTCTTGCCGAGCTCGACGTCGAGGTTCTCGGCCAGGGTCGCGCCGAGGATGATCCCCTTGTCGTCGGCGGTCGCGAACATCTCGCCCTCGTCGAGGGCCTCGAGGATCCCGAGGGTGCTCCTGTCCTCGGCCTGCGGGTCGATGCCGAGGAGCATCGCGCCGGTGCTGTTGGCGCTGGTCGACAGCATCGCCGCGCCGCTGACCCGCGGGACCACGCGGGTGACGTCGGGGTCGGCGAGGGCCCGCTCGCGCAGCGCGTCGGCGTGCCTCAGGCTCTTCTTCACCGACGGCGTCTCGTCGTAGTCGGGGTGCTGGGCGACGACGTGGCCGCCGCCGAGGCCGGCGGCGTGGTCGATCATCTGCCCGTAGGTCGAGTCGCCGATGCCGGTGAAGAGCACCGCGAGGAGCACGCCGAAGGCGATGCTGAAGAGGGTGATCGCGGTGCGCCGGCGGTTGCGCCAGATGTTGCGCCAGGCGAGGGTCGCGAGTCTCGGGCCTTTCATCGTCGATCTCCGGGGGCGCCTATTGGTGGTGGATGGCGTCGAGCGGCTTGACGAACGCCGCGCGCATCGCCGGGTAGATCACCGCGAGGAGGATGATCATCGTCAGGGCGAGGATCGGCTGGGTGTAGGTCTCCGTCGTGATCTCCGAGCGCCACACGGAGTCCATGGACATCCCCATGATCGACATGCCGCTGAGCGACGCGAGGTCGAGGCCGACGGTGGCCATGTAGTAGTTGACCGGGACGCTGACGGCGACGCCGATGAGGATCGCGATCACGGTCTGGATCAGCGTCTCGAGGAAGATCAGGCTGAGAACGCCGCCGGGGCCGACGCCGAGCGCCTTGAGGATGCCGAACTCGCGGATCCGCTCGAAGACCGCCATCAGCATCGCGTTGAGGACGATGATGCCGATCGCGACGTAGACGACGCCGAACATCACCATCATCGCCGAGCGCCCGGTGTCGAGCATCGACGCGACGACCGGCATGATCTGCTTCCAGCTCTTGGCCTCGAGGCTCGGGGCGAGGGCGCCGATCTCGGCGGTCGCCTCGGGGAGCGGCAGCTCGGCGGGCTTGCGCACGAGGACCTGGTGGGCGCCCTCGGGGAAGACCATGAGCTCGCGGAAGGCGTCCTCGTTCATGAAGACGGTCGCGCGATCGACGGGATCCGAGACTGGGCCGAGGACGCCGCGGACCTTGTAGAGGTCGTTGGCCGTCGAGCCGTCGGCGGCCTGCGACAGGACGACGAGCTCGTCGCCGACGCCGACGCCGAGGGTCTTGGCGAGGCGCTTGCCGACCACTACCTCGCTCTGCGCGGCCGGGTCGAGCCAGGCGCCGCTCGTGATCTGGGTGTTGACCTTGGAGACCGCGGCGTCGCGCTCGGGGTCGAGGCCGCGCAGGAGGATCCCCGCCGAGTTGTCGCCGGCGGCGGCGAGGCCGTTGCCGAGGAGGCGCGCCGAGCCCTTGAAGCCGGCGCCGTCGAGGCGGCCGAGGAGGGCGTCGGGGTCGTCGATCTTGGTGTAGAGCGACGGCCGCTTGCGGTAGCCCTCGGCGTAGATCTGGGCGTCGCCGACCTCGACGTCGATGACGTTGCGCTCCATGCCGCTGAGGTAGCCGCTGACGAGGCCGGAGTAGAAGATCATCACGAAGAGCGCGAGGCTGGTCGCGGCGATCGTCACCCCGCTGCGCCGCGGGTTGCGCCAGACGTTGCGCCAGGCGAGCTTGAGCGTGTCCATGTCTCCTCCCGGTCAGCGGCGTGGGCGGTTGTCTAGAGCGACTGCAGGCGCTGGAGCGTGAAGAACTCGCGCTTCAGGCCGACGTCGAATTCGATCTTGGCGTAGCGGATCTCGGTGTACTCGCCGGGCTTGTCGAGCGGCGTCATCTTCATGCGCGCCGGGAAGGTGCGGCCGTTGACGGCGCGGAAGTCGGTGAACTCGAGGAGGCGGACGGCGGCGCCGTCCTCGTCGTAGAAGGTCTCGCGCGCGGGCATCAGGTCGGACTTGCGGACCTCGATCTCGATCTTCCCCCAGACGACGGGGGCGTCCGGCTTCGGGGTGAGCGTGAGCTTGTAGGTCGCCTCGCCGTCGATCGCCGGGCCCTCCTCGGCCTTGGCGTCGAAGTCGTCGGCGAGGCGGGTGCCCTTGACCAGGTCGTCGTTGGTGAAGTGGCTGCCCATCCACGACCCGCCCATCATCGCCCCGGTGATCTTGATCGTCCGCCCGGTCTTCGACAGGTAGGTGAAGAGGTCGTCCTCGACCTTGAGCGTCGCGGTGCCGCGCTCCTTCTTCGGCTCGAGGATGCGGACGAGCGAGTACTCCTCGCCGCGCGACCACGACTCCATGGCCATCGATCGCGTCCAGTGCTTGGTCTGGACCTTCATCTGCATCAGCGCGTGGCTCGAGTCGCCGCGGTGGAGGTCGTCGATCGCGTCGAGGAGCGCCGGGAGGAAGCGCGGATCGTCGGCCGGCGGGAGGTCGCTCGCGGCGGCGACGAGCGGGTGGGCGAGGGTGAAGGCGAGGGCCCCGGCCCCGACGAGGATGCGGAGAACGGTGCGGCGCGAGGTGTGCTTCAACATGGCTAGGCTCCCTGTGGGTCGATGCCGTCGACGACGAGGCCGGCGATCTTGTTCGCCAGCGCCTCCATGGTCATGCCTTGGCGGAGGTGATCGGCGCGCAACCGCGGCGCGACGT
>JAGQIT010000707.1 GCA_020431135.1 Myxococcales bacterium
GCCGTGACGTTGAACGACTGCTGGGTCCACGCCTGGTCGTTGGTACAGGGTGAGCCGCCGGTCCCCCACAGCTCGGTCCACGAGCCGCCGCCGTTGCTCGAGACCTCGACCTTGTTGCGCATGTAGGGCGTGTAGTCGCTGTGGAGGTGGCGCCAGTAGGTCAGCCACGCGCTGCTCAGCGCCGACGTGTTGATGTTCGGGCTGGTGATGCAGTAGTAGTCGTGGAGGGTGCTCGGCGTGCAGGCGCCGATGAGAACGCCGGCGACGCCGTTGTCGCCCGTCGCCGTGTGATCGAGGGCGGGGTCGTTGCCCGGGCACGAGGCGCAGCTCGACGTCTGCGTCGCCGCGATCTGCCAGTCGTTGCCGAGGCCCCAGCCGGCGCTGTTGTCGGCGAAGTCCTCGTAGAAGACCTCGCCGCCGTTCGCGTCGACGCAGGCGCCGGCCGTGCACTTCTCGGCCGACGTGCACGCGTTGTTGTCGTTGCACGGGTTGCCCTCGTTGGCCGGCGCCGCCTCGCACTGGCCGTTGTCGGGGTTGCACTGGCCGACGTTGCACTGGTCGCTGAGGTTCGAGCAGTCGACCGGGACGCCGCCGGCGCAGGCGCCCGCCTGGCAGGTCTCGCCGGTGGTGCACGCCTGGTTGTCGTCGCAGCCCTGACCCTCGTTCGCGGCCTGGCTCTCGCAGGTCTTCTGGGCGGTGCACACGCCGACCGTGCAGGCGCTGTTGAAGTCACCGCAGTCGGCGTCGCTGAGGCAGTCCGCGGGGGCGCAGGCGCCCCCCATGCAGTACTGCGACAGGCAGTCCGCGTCGCCGGAGCAGACCAGGCCCTCGGCGCAGCCCATGCACGTGCCGCCGCCGCAGTCGACGTCGGTCTCGTCGCCGTTTTGCACGCCGTCGCCGCAGCTCGGCATCGCGCAGAACGACCCCGAGCACACGCCGCTCTGGCAGTCGGCGTCGTCGGAGCAGCCGAGGCCGTCGCCGCAGGCCTCGCAGGCGCCGCCGCAGTCGACGTCGGTCTCGTCGCCGTTCTTGACGCCGTCGTCGCAGGCCGGCGTGATGCAGACGTTGCCGACGCAGCTCGCGGTGGCGCAGTCGCTGTCGTCGGCGCACATCGAGCCGGCGGCGCAGGGCGAGCAGTTGGGGCCGCCGCAGTCGACGTCGGACTCGTCCTGGTTCTGCTCGCCGTCGTCGCAGGTCGGGACGACCGGCTCCATCGTCGTCCCGCCCATGGTCTCGGTCTCGTGCCCGGTCGGGTCCGTGTCGCCGGTGGTCTGGTCGCTGTCGGTGCCGTCGGTGCCGTCGGTGCCGTCGGTGCCCGCCGACGTCGACGCGGCGGTCGTCGTGAAGCCGGTGGGGGACGAGGCCGTCGGCGCCGTCGCGGTGAAGCCCGTCGTCGTGGTGCTCTCTTCGCCGGTGCTGCAGGCGCTGAGGACGAGCGCCGCGCCGACGCTGACGAGACCAAGAGTGCGACCCAAGCTGACTGTACGCATAGTCTACTCCTGCCGGCGGCGTATGACCCCAGCGTCGACATTGTCGCCGATCTTCGGCCCTCGTGGAGGGGCGACGGGCGGTGAACGTTGTGTTAGAGCGACAGCGCGATGCGACCCCCGATCCCCGGCCCGGCGCTGCCGATCGACGCGATCGTCGAGGACGTCATCAACCACTTGCAGGCGCACCGATCGGCGGTCGTCGAGGCGCCGCCGGGCGCCGGCAAGACGACCAAGCTGCCGCTGGCGTTCCTCGTCGCGGGGCTCGCTAAAGACGGCGAGATCGTCGTTCTGCAGCCCCGGCGCCTCGCCGCGCGGATGGCCGCCGAGCGCGTCGCGGAGCTCCTCGGCGAGCGCGTCGGCGAGCGCGTCGGCTACCAGGTCCGCTTCGACAGCAAGGTGAGCGCGGCGACGCGGATCCGCTTCATGACCGAGGGGCTGCTGCTCCGCCGCCTCCGCGACGACACCGAGCTCGCCGGCGTGGCGATGGTCGTTCTCGACGAGTTCCACGAGCGCCACCTCGACGGCGACCTGGCGCTCGCGCTGCTCCGCCGCCTCCAGGCCCGCCGCGACCTCCGGATCGTCGTCATGTCGGCGACGCTCGACGCCGCGCCGATCGCCCGCTTCCTCGGCGAAGAGGGGGAGGGCTGCGCCCGCTTCACCAGCGCCGGGCGGGCCTTCCCCGTCAGCGTCGACTACCGCGGCGGCGCCCAGGCGGAGCGGATGAAGCTGCCGTCGCGGGTGCTGCGGGCGTTCCACGAGCTCGTCGAGGCCGGGCTCGACGGCGACACCCTGGTCTTCCTCCCCGGCGCCGGAGAGATCCGCGGCTGCGCAGAGGCCTGCGCCGGCCTCGCTGCCCACGCCGGCGCCCTCGTCCTGCCGCTCTACGGCGAGCTCCCGCCGGCCGAGCAGGACCGCGCCGTCCGCCCGGCGGATCGCCCGAAGCTGATCCTCGCGACCAACGTCGCCGAGACCTCGATCACCATCGA
>JAGQIT010000708.1 GCA_020431135.1 Myxococcales bacterium
CCCTGCCGAGCGCGCCGGCGCGGCCGCGGACCCCGAGCCAGGCGAGCGCCGGCACGAGGAAGAGCAGCGAGAAGGGGTTGATCGCGGCGACGTAGAGGGCCGCCGCCGCGACGAGGCCGAGAGCGACGCTCTTGCGCGCGGCGAAGCTCGGCGGCCCGCCGCCGCGCGCCTGCAGACGCGCGGCGAGGCGCCGACCGCCGAAGAGCATGAGCGCGAGCCCGCCGACGTAGGCGAACACCGCCGGCCAGCGCGGATGGAAGAGCTCCGGGTCCTTGTTGGTCGCCGGGTAGAGGTGGAAGTCGAGCATCAGCCCGGCGGCGACGAGGGCGTAGAGCAGGCCGACCGAGAGCAGCAGCGGCAGGCCGAGGCCGAGGGCGTGGGGGAGCGCGCTTCGCCAGGCGACGCCGACTCGAGACAAACCGCCCGCCGCCCGCGCCGAACCGACGGCGAAGAGGCCGACGATCGCCGCGAAGATCGCCCACAGACCGGCGCCGCGGAGGACCTCGCCCGTCGCCGCGTCGCGCAGGTAGGGGCCGGCGCCAGCGGCCGCCCGCGCCGCGTCGACGCCCGCCTCACCCATCCCCTCGAGCTGGCGGACGATCGCCTCGGCCCCGCGACCCGCGCGCCCGAGGCTCGCCGCCGACTGCTGCTCCATCGTGTCGCCCGGCGAGTGGTAGGTCTGCCAGTGGATCTCCATGTGCTCGCCCGGCACCCGCCCGGCGAGGCCGATCGCCGGGACGCCGGCGCCGACGAAGGGCCCCTGATCCATGAACGAGATCGGCACGGCCTGGTCGAGCACCTGCTGGAGCGGCGGCCGCGGATCGATCGCCCAGGCCCCCGCCGCCGCGCCGGCCGCGGTCGCGGCCTCGGCGGTCGCGACGAGCCAGGTCGGCGCGTAGCCGCGGAACTGCCCGGTCGGCTCGACGATCAGCCCGTCGTAGAAGCGCTTGCCCAGGTTGTCGAGGGAGATCGCCGCGACGATCCGCTGCGGATCCGGGTGCGTCTGGACGTAGCGCCGCGAGCCGAGCATGCCCCACTCCTCGCCGTCGGCGGCGAGGAAGACCAGCGTGAAGGGTCGCGGCCCGCCCGCGCTCGCCTCGCGCGAGAAGACGTCGGCGAGGCCGAGGAGGATCGCGATCCCCGAGCCGTCGTTGTCGGCGCCCTCGATCGTCTCGGGGGACTGATCGTGGTGGGCGACGAGGACGATCTCCCGCGGGCTCGCGCCCGGGAGCCTGCAGATCACGTCGCCGAGCGCCAGCTCGCGGCTGAAGTTGACGACCGACCAGCGGTCGCGCGCGCACTCGAGGCCGCGCGCGCGCAGCTCGGCGTCGATGAAGTCGGCCGCCCTCGCGTTGTTCGCCTGGCCGCTGTCGCGGTCCGGGAAGTCGGCGACGAAGCGCCCGAGGCGGGCGTAGGCCGCGTCGCCGTCGAAGGCGAGCGCCCCCGGGTCGTAGGCGACCGCGGGGGTCGGCTCTGACGCGCAGGCGCTCACGAGAAAAAGGGCGCCAGCGGGGCCGAGGCGCGGCCCGCCCGGGAACACAGGCGAACGCCCAGGCCTCAGGTGCCCTCGCCCCCCGCGGAGAAGAAGCCGGGGCACTTGTTGGCCAGGGCGGTGCACTCGGGCCCCGCCTCCGGGATCGGGCTCGCGCCGCCCTCGAGCACCGCGGCGCACGAGAGGCCGTCGATGAGCGTGACGAAGCCCTCGGCCTGCTCCTCGAGACAGGCCTCGTACTCCTCGACCGTCGCGGTGCAGCTGGTCTCGTCCGAGACCCCGCAGCCGTCGTCGGTCTGGGTCAGCGGCTCCATCAGGCAGGAGTCGTAGGCGATCTCGCACTCCGGGACGCCGCCGCCGCCGAAGGCGACCGTGGTCGCCGCGCTGAAGACGCAGGCGAGCTTCTTCATCCGCTCCTCGCCGACCTCCTTGTCGAAGTAGTCGCCGATGTTCTCGCAGGCCTCCTCGCGCTCGCCGGCGTCGAGCTCGTTGAGCTGCTTGCTCCCCTTGAGTCCGGTCGGCCCGGTGCAGGCCGCGGCGGGGACGAGGAGCGCGGCGATGAGGGTGATCCTGATAAAGTCTCGCACGGCGCGAAAATACACCACCTGCGCCGAGCCGGGAATTCCCGCCTGCGGCCCGGCGCACACGCGGCGTCCCCTGGGAGCGCGGGCTTGCGCGGGCGACGGCCGCGCGGACGGCTGCTACAGTCGCGGCGATGAGCGCCCCCCTCCGCCGCGACTTCCCGACCGGCGCCCCCCGCCGCGAGCGCGACGACGACCGCGAGCGCGTCACCGTCGCGGTCGAGGTGCCAGCCGACATGCTCTACTTCTCGGGGCATTTTCCTGGCTATCCGATCCTCCCGGGCGTCGCCCAGCTCGTCCCCCTCGTCGTCGGCCAGATCCGCGGCGCCTGGGCCGATCTCGAGCGCCCGCGGCGACTGAGCCGGCTGAAGTTCCGCCAGCCGATCTTCCCCGGCGCCCAGCTCGAGCTCCAGCTCGAGCGCCGCGGCGACGCCGCGCGCGTCCAGTTCCGCCTCCTGCGCGACGGACGGACCTGCTCCGAGGGCGCCGTCGACTACACCCCCGCGGCGGCGTGAGGCGGCTTACGCCCCGCAGACCTGGACGCCTCGGCGAACCCGCCGGACCCTTAGTCCGTGCGTGACCTCAACGTCGACGTAGCGATCATCGGCGGCGGCCTGGCGGGGAACCTCCTCGCCCGTCACCTCCGGCGCGCCCTCCCGGAGCTCTCCGTCGCCGTCTTCGACCGGACCCGCGAGAGCTCTCTGAAGGTCGGCGAGTCGACGGTCGAGATCGCCAGCCACTACCTCGGCCGGCGCCTCGGGCTGTCGACCTACCTCTACGACCAGCACCTGCCGAAGAACGGCCTGCGCTTCTTCTTCGACACCCCCGGGCGCGACGCCGAGCTGACCGCGATGAGCGAGCTCGGCTCCTACAGCTTCCCGCCGCTGCCGGCCTTCCAGGTCGATCGCGCGCGCCTCGAGGCCGACCTCTGGGCGATGAACGAGGAGGACGGCGTCGACCTCCACCTCGGCGTCCGCGTCGACGACGTCCGGATCGACGACCGCGGCCCCGGCAAGGGCCCGCGTCGCCACCGCTTCCGCGCGACCCCGGTGCGCCCGCGCGGCGCCGAGGAGGACGACGACGCCGCGGCCGCCGACGAGACGATCGAGGTCCGCTGCCGCTGGCTCGTCGACGCCAGCGGCCGGGCCAGCGTCCTCGCCCGCCACCTGGGCCTGCGCAAGCCGTCGAGCCACGGGGTGGCCTCGGCGTGGGGCCGCTTCTGCGGCGTCGCCGACATGGACGACATCGCTGAACCGGCGTGGAACGCCCGCGTCCGCTTCACCCACCGCACCCTGTCGACCAACCACTTCTGCTACCCGGGCTACTGGATCTGGTTTATCCCGATCGGCCGCGGCCTGACCTCGGTCGGCGTCGTCGCCGAGCACGCCAACTTCACCGACGCGATGCGCAAGCCCGAGGGCTTCCAGGCGTTCCTCCGCCGGCACCGCGCCCCCGCCAGCCTCCTCCGCGACGCCGGCCTCGTCGACGTCATGGCCTTCGGCCAGCTCGCCTACGGGACCAAGCGCTTCTTCAGCCCCGACGGGTGGTTCCTCACCGGCGAGTCGGCGGCCTTCACCGACCCGTTCTACTCGCCAGGCACAGACTTCATCGCCCTCGAGAACGACTACATCGTCGACTGCATCCGCCGCGAGGTCGCCGGCGACAGCCGCGAGGAGCTCGCCGAGCGGGTGACGACCTTGGACCAGTACATGCGCTACCGGTTCAAGTCGTCGATGCTGATCTACAAGCACCTCTACCCGATCCTCGGCTCCTACGAGATCCTCAGCCTCAAGTGGGCCTTCGACATCGCCTCCTACTACAACATGTGGGGGCACTACTACATCACCGACCAGCACCTCGACCTCCGCACGCTCCGCACCGAGCTCCGGCGCCAGGTGCCGATCCTCGACGGCCAGGAGCAATTCGCCGCGCTCTTCCACAAGCTCGGCGTCGAGCTCAGCCGCCAGGGCAACTACTACCGCTCGAACCTCGGCGAGTTCACGTACGGGATCGAGCACATCGACTGGCTGAGCGAGATCTTCACGCCGCGGAGCAAGCGGCGGATCATGGAGGTCAACGTCTCGCTCTTCAACCTGGTCCGCGAGCGCGCCCACCGGATCCTCTACGGAGCGGACGTCGCGGTGCCCCCGCTCGACCTCGCCGCGTTCTCGGACATGGCGCTGATCTAGGGCCCAGCGCCCCTCCACGGGCGCCCGAGGGGGCGCTCCTTGCCCCGCCCGCCCTCGCATGGCTACTCTATCGCACGCTCACGAGGCCCTGACGCGATGACCCGCGACGAAATCTACAACCACCTGGTCGAGATCCTGACCGGCACCTTCGAGCTCGACGCCGGGGACATCAACCCCGACGCCAACCTCTTCGAGGAGCTCGACCTCGACAGCATCGACATGGTCGACATGTTCGTCGAGATCCACGCCCTCACCGGCAAGCGCATCGACGCCGAGATCGCCAAGTCGATCCGCACCGTCGGCGACGTCGTCGACCTCGTCGAGCGCGAGCTGGCGAAGGGCGACGGCGACGCGGCCGCGGCCGCCGACGACGGCGGCGAGGCCTCCTAGGATGACGCCGAAGCGCGTCGTCATCACCGGCGTAGGCGTCACCTCGCCGATCGGCGACACCTACGACGAGGTCGCGACCTCGCTCCAGGAGGGCCGCCACGGGATCCGAGCGATGCCCGAGTGGGACCGCATCGGCGACCTGCGGACCAAGCTCGCCGGCGTCGCGAACCTCGAGCTCAAGGGCCGCTACAAGCGCAAGAAGGTCCGGTCGATGGGGCGGGTCTCGCTCCTCGCCACCTACGCCAGCGAGGCGGCGATCGCCGACGCCGGCCTCGACCCGGAGCTCGTCTCCTCGGGTCGCGTCGGCCTCGCCTACGGCTCGACCACAGGCTCCTCCGACGCGATGGAGGAGTTCTGCGGCACCCTCTTCACGAACTACTCGCTCAAGGGGCTGTCGGCGAACTCCTACCTGAAGATGATGAGCCACACCTGCGCGGCCAACCTCGCGCTCTTCTTCGGGATCCGCGGGCGGATCATCCCGACCTGCTCGGCCTGCACCAGCGGCGCGCAGGCGATCGGCTACGCCTACGAGTCGGTGAAGTACGGCCTCCAGGAGGTGATGATCGCCGGCGGCGCCGAGGAGATCCACTTCGCCAGCGCCGCGACCTTCGACCTGATGTGGGCGACCTCGGCCGGCTACAACGACCGCCCCGACCTCAGCCCGCGCCCCTTCGACAAGGAGCGCGACGGCCTGGTGATCGGCGAGGGCGCGGGGACGGTGATCCTCGAGAGCTACGAGCGGGCGGTCGCCCGCGGGGCGACCATCTACGGCGAGATCCTCGGCTACGGCACCAACTGCGACGGCATGCACGTCACCGCCCCGTCGGCGCCGGGGATGGCCGGGGCGATGGTCCTCTCGCTCAAGGACGCCGACCTCGACCCGGCGCAGATCGACTACATCAACGCCCACGGGACCGCGACGGAGCTCGGTGACGTCGCCGAGTCGCAGGCGACGCGCGAGGTCTTCGGCCGCGCTGCGCCGATCTCCTCGACAAAGAGCTTCACCGGCCACACCCTCGGGGCCTGCGGCGCCCTCGAGGCGATCTTCTCCCTGGCGATGATGGAGCGCGGCTTCCTGGCGCCGACCCGCAACCTCGTCGAGGTCGACCCGCGCTGCGCCGAGCTCGACTACATCCGCGAGCTCCGGAGCGCGTCGCCGCGGACGATCATGAGCAACAACTTCGCCTTCGGCGGGGTCAACACGTCGATGATCCTCCGCCGCCTCGACTGAGGCCGGCTCCTTCAACGGCCGCCGCGCGGCTCGCGAATAGATGAGCGCCCACCCGTGAGCCACGGGTGGGCGCGCTGTTCTCGGTCGTCGAGGTCCGCCGCTGCGACCGTCTTGGGTGTGCGGGCAGGAGGACGCGCCGAGGGCGGCATCGCAGATAGACGAGCGCCCACCCGTGGGCCACGGGTGGGCGCGCTGTTCTCGGTCGTCGAGGTCCGCCGCTGCGACCGTCATGGGTGTGCGGGCAGGAGGACGCGCCGAGGGC
>JAGQIT010000709.1:0-1154 GCA_020431135.1 Myxococcales bacterium
TCGAGGGTCTCCGAGACGATCCGGACCATGTAGGGGAACTGATCGACGTCGGGCATGACGTAGCTCAGCGCCCGCTCGGCCAGGGTGCCGTGGCCGATCTCCCGCCGGGACTGCCCGCGGATCGGCTTGACCTCACCGGTGCAGAAGGGCGGGAAATTGTAGTGGAGCATGAAGCGGATGTAGACGTCGCCGCGGATCGTGTCGAGGCGCTGGACGTCCGACTCGGTGCCGAGGGTCGTCGTCACGAGGGCCTGGGTCTCGCCGCGCTGGAAGAGCGCCGAGCCGTGCGGGCGCTCGAGGAGGCCGGCCTCGATGTAGATCGGCCGGATGTCGCGGGTGCCGCGGCCGTCGATGCGGACGCGGTCGTTGATCACCGTGGTGCGGACGAGCTTCTTCTCGAGCTTGCCCAGGGCCGCCTTGAGCTCCTCGTCGCGATCGGGGAAGCGCTCGGCGAGGGCGGCGCGGGTCGCCCGACCGGCCTCCTTGAGGGCGTCGTGGCGCTCGTGCTTGCCGCGGATCGCCAGGGCCTTGGTGAAGGCGTCCCTCGCGTGGTCGAAGACGGCGGCCTCGAGGGCGGCGTCCGACTGCGGGGGCACGTACTCGCGCTTGGCCTGGCCGACCTTCTCGCGGAGGCGGTCCTGGAGATCGATGAGCGGCTGCGCGACCTCCTTGGCGAACATCAGCGCGTCGATCATCGAGTCCTCGTCGGCCTCAGCGGCGCCGCCCTCGACCATGACGATCGCGTCGCGGCTGACGGCGACGACGAGAACGATGTCGCACTCCTCCTGCTGCGAGAAGGTCGGGAAGGCGACGAAGCGGCCATTCAGGCGACCGACGCGGACGCCGGCGATCGGCCCCTCCCACGGGATCTCCGAGAGGGTCAGGGCCGCCGACGCGGCGGTCATCGCCAGGACATCGGGCTCGTTCTCGCGGTCGTTCGAGACCGCGTTGCTGATGATCTGCGTGTCGTAGCGGTAGCCCTTGGGGAAGAGCGGCCGGATCGGGCGATCGATGCAGCGGGCGCCGACGATCTCCTTGTTGGTCGGCCGGCCCTCACGCTTGAAGTAGCCGCCGGGGATCTTGCCGGCGCCGTAGTTCGGCTCGCGGTACTCGACCGTCAGCGGGAGGAAGGGGAGGTCCTTCGTCTCCTTCGA
>JAGQIT010000709.1:1251-4372 GCA_020431135.1 Myxococcales bacterium
CCGACCTTGGCGCGCTCAACAATAACGTTCATGGACATAGCGGTGCATTCCCTACCGCGGGGCGGAACTCAGGTGGGATTTTCCGGCCCGCATGGCGCACCTCTACAGTCCAGCCCCGCGGCCATTCATGGCTGCGTGCGTCCTGTGCAGGCCGAGTGCGCATAGACAAAGGCACCCGAGTGGGTGCCTCTGCTGCTACTTGCGGATGTTCAGCGCCGTGATGAGCGTGCGGTAGCGATCGACGTCTCGACCCTTGAGGTAGTCGAGGAGACGACGACGGCGACCGACGAGCTTGAGGAGACCGCGCCGGGAGTGGTGATCCTTGGCGAAGGTCCGGAAGTGATCGGTCAAATAGTTGATCCGATGGGTGAGCAGCGCGACCTGGACCTCCGGCGAAGCGGTGTCGGAGTCGTGGGTCTTAAACTGGTCGATGATCTCGGCCTTGCGATCGGTGGAAAGCGGCATATCAGCTCGAATCGGGGGCGCTGCGCACCCCGCAGGTAGGAGTTTGTTCGTTTCTCGTTCTTCTTGAGGACGGGAGAATCGTGGTCGCGCGCGCTCTTGTCAAGCGCTGGGCGGTACTTTGTCGGGGCGGAGGACCCGCTCCGGTCGGAGGACGGGGCCATCCTCGTGGGCGCGGATTTCGGCCAGGACGAGGGTCTCGAGGGCGCCGCCAGGAGCGCGGGCGACCAGACTCACGAGCTCGCCAGGTCGATGATCCCCGGCGCCGATCGCCGCCGCGGGCGCGGCTTGCCCCTGGGTCAGGCGACGCAGGACCTCGTCCTCCCGCGGTCGCTCGAAGACCGGCAGGCCGAGCGCCTCGTCGATCGGGATCAGCGACGCGGCCGCGGTCGGCGACCCCTCCGGGAGATCGAGGCGCCACCACGGCTTGTCGTCGGGGCGCCTCCCCTCCTCTGCTCGCGCCTGCGGGTGCAGCGTCCGCGGATCGTCCGCGGCGAGGTCCGCACAGGCGAGGCGCCGGAGACCGCCGAGGGTTGCCGGAAGCCCGAGGCGCTCGCCGAGGAGCTCGGCCAGGGAGCGGATGTAGGTGCCCTTGCTCACGCGAAGGTCGAGGCTTACCCGGAGGGTCCCGGGCTCATCGACCGCGGTCTCGAGGTTGGCGACGGAGAACACCCGCATCGGCCGCGGCTCGAGCTCGACCGCCTCTCCGCGGCGGGCGCGGGCGTAGGCGCGGACGCCGTCGACCTTGACCGCCGAGTAGGCGGGCGGCGGCAGGGAGTGGGCGCCGACGAGGCCGCGCGCAGCGACGATCGCCTGCGGGGCGACGCTCGGATCGACGCGGACCTCGTCGATGATCTCCCCCTCGCGATCGGCGGTCGTGGTCCGACGGCCGAGGAGCACGTCGGCGCGGTAGGTCTTGTCGGCGGCGCTGAGCAGCGGCACGGTCCGTGTGGCGACGCCGACGGCGAGAACGAGGAGCCCCGAGGCGGCCGGATCGAGGGTCCCGCAGTGACCGACCCGGCGACAGCGGAGCTCCCGTCGCGCCCAGCCGACGACGTCGTGCGACGTCGGCCCGAGCGGCTTGTCGACCAGGAGGATCCCGTGGAGGCTGGCCCCGGGGCCAGTGTCTCGCCGCCGCCCCACCGGGACCTCACTCCGACGCGTCGTCGTCGCGCGACGAGTCCTCGGCCTTGATCTCGGCGAGCACCGCCTCGATCCGAAGGCCGCGCTCGATCGCCGCGTCCTGCTCGAAGGTTATCTGCGGGACCCGCCGCAGCTGGACGCGCTTGGCGACCTCCGCGCGGATCACCGGAGTCGCGGCGCGCAGCGCCTTGAGGATCGGCGCGCTCCGCTTCGGATCGATGATGTCGACGAAGACCCGCGCCTGCAGGAGATCCGGGGTCACCTTGACCCCGGTCACCCCGACGTCGGTCCCCTGGAGCCGGGGATCGCGGAGCCCACCGAAGAGGAGGGTGTCGGCGATCGCCCGGCGCAGGGTCTCTTCGATCCGTTGGACGCGCGTGGTCACAGCGTCGGCGCGATCGTCTCGATCTCGAAGGACTGGAGGATGTCGCCCGGCTGCACGTCACCGAAGTGCTCGACGACGATGCCGCACTCGAAGCCGTCGCGGACCTCCTTGACGTCCTCCTTGAAGATCCGCAGCGACTGGACCGCCCCCTTGTGGATGACACGGCCCTCACGGACCACCCGGATGCCGCCGTTGCGCCGGACCAGCCCCTTGATGACGCGGCAACCGGCGACGACGCCGAGACGCGGGATCGGGAAGAGGGCGCGGACCTCGGCCTCGCCGAGCTCCTTCTCGCGGTACTCCGGCTCGAGCTGACCGATCATCAGCTCGCGGACCTTGTCGAGCGCATCGTAGATGACGTCGAAGGTGTAGATCGGGACGTTCTCGTGCTCTGCGACCTGGCCAGCCTTGCCGACGGGCTTGGTCGCGAAGCCGATGATCACGGCCTCGCCCGCCGACGCCATCTTGACGTCGGTCTGAGTGATCGCGCCGACCCCCGAGAAGATGACCTCGACGGTGACCTTCTCCGTCGACAGCTCGAGGAGCGCCTGCTTGAGCGCCTCGGCCGAGCCTTGGACGTCCGCGCGGAGGACGATCTTGAGCGTCGGGATCTTCTTCCGCGCGATGAGGTCGTGGATCGACGGCCCGACGCGGACGCTCTCCTTGCGCCGACGGAGCTCGCGGCGGTGGGTGACGAGCTGGCGCGCGGCCTTCTCGTTCTCGACGACGGCGAAGCGATCGCCGGCCTGGGGGGCGCCGTCGAGGCCGAGGACCTCGACCGGAGTGCTCGGACCGACCTCCTTCAGCTTCTTGCCGCGGTCGTTGAAGATCGCGCGGACCTTGCCGCTGAACTCGTTGGCGACGAGCATGTCGCCCTTCTTCAGGGTGCCGGCGTCGATCAGCAGGGTCGCGATCGGGCCGCGGCCCTTGTCGACGCGGGCCTCGAGGACGGTGCCCTGGGCGCGACCCTCGCGGCTCGCGGTGAGCTCGAGGAGCTCCGCCTGGAGGGCGAGCATCTCGAGGAGCTTGTCGATCCCCGTGCCCTTCTTCGCCGAGACCTCGCAGATGATCGTCTCGCCGCCGAACTCCTCGCCGACGAGGCCGTACTCCATCAGCGCCTGCTTGACGCGG
>JAGQIT010000709.1:4387-4696 GCA_020431135.1 Myxococcales bacterium
TTGTCGATCTTGTTGATCGCCACGAGGATCGGCGTGTCCGCCTCCTGCGCGTGCTTGATCGCCTCGACCGTCGTCGGCATGACGCCGTCGTCGGCCGCGACCACCAGGACGACGACGTCGGTGATCTGGGCGCCGCGCGAGCGCATCGCCGAGAAGGCCTCGTGACCGGGGGTGTCGAGGAAGACCACGTCCCCCTTGTCGGTCTCGACCTTGTAGGCGCCGATGTGCTGGGTGATCCCGCCGGACTCGCCCTCGACGAGCTGCGAGCTGCGGATCTTGTCGAGGAGCGACGTCTTGCCGTGGTCGACG
>JAGQIT010000709.1:4702-6761 GCA_020431135.1 Myxococcales bacterium
CGACGTGGCCCATGATGGTGACCACAGGCGCCCGCGGCTCGCCGTCTCCCTCGCCGAAGTCGTCGAGGTACTCGTCCTCCTGGAAGGAGACGTTCTCGACGGTGTAGCCGAACTCGCCGGCCACGACCTCAGCCGTCTCGGCGTCGATCGACGAGTTGATCGTCAGGCCGCGCAGGCCCATCCCCCAGAGGACGCGGAGGGCGGCGCTCGCCTTCTTGCCCATCTGGTGCGCGAGATCGGAGATCTGGATGACCTCGTCGACGCGGATGCGCTTCTTGGCCTCGCTCATCTCCTGAGTCGTGACCCGCGGCCCCGTCGAACGATCGCGGCCGCGGCCGCGCATCGTCATCTTGCGCCGGCGACCCTGCGCCTGCGCGCGCTCCTCACGCTGCTTGCGCTGGGAGGCGCGACCGCCCCGGCTCTCCTCGCTCGCGTCGGTGATGATCACCTGCTGCGGGCGACGACGCTCGAGCTTGATGAAGCCGACGATCTTGGGCTCTGAGCGCTGCGGCGCGGCGGCGACGATGACACCGGCGTCGTTGCGGACGACCCGGCGACCGTCGTCGCGCTCCTCCTGCGGCTTGGCCTCGGTCTTCACCTCGACGGCCTCGGGCTCCGGCTCGGGCACCCTCGGCTTCGGCGGCGCGACCTTCGCCTCGACGACCGGCCTCGGCCGCTCAGGCTCGGGCTCCCTCGCCGGGCGCGCGGGCTGCTGAGCCATGCGCTCACGCATGCCGCCGGGGAGGCGGCGCGTGCCCGCGGGGAGCTGGATCCGGGTGCCAACGGCGGGCTTGACCCGCTCCGGCTCCGGCGCCTTCTCCGGCTCGGACTGAGACGCGACGACGCGCGGCCGGACCTCCGATGGAGTCGCAGACGGTGCGCTCTGCACCTCGGACTGCGACGCCGACCCGGACGGGTCCGACTCGTTGACCACGCGCGCGCGGCGAACCATAGGACGCGCCACGGGCTTCGTCTGCACGGCCTGCTGCGCCGCAGCCTGCTCAGCCTCGCGAGCCTGGGCCTCAGCCTCGGCCTCGGCCTCGCGGACCGCGGGGCGCGATCGGTTTGCACGACGACGAATCACGGTCGCGGGCCGCTTCTTCGGCTGCTTCTCCGCCACCGCCGGGGTGGTGGCAGCGCCGCCGCCACGGACCTTCCGCCGGACCTGCTCGGCCTCTTCCTCAGTCAACGTGCTCATGTAGCCCTTGATCACGAAGCCGTAGCCTCGGATGATCTTGACCATTTCCTTCGTGTCCTTGCCCAGCTCTTTGGCAAGCTCATAGACGCGGATCTTCGCCATGGATCAGGCCTCCCTCCTCGAGGCCAGCATCGCCGCCTCGATCGACTGGAGTCGGCGATAACCGGGCAAGCACTCGGGATCCCGAGCGCTGCGCTCGATCAACGTGCGCCGCCGGAGGATGGATTCTTCGAGCGCGGACCAAAGGCCGTCGCTGTTGACATTGACGCGGCCCTCGCGGGCGAATGCCCGACGCAGACCGCTACGCTTGACCGCTAGCTCGAGGCAGCGGCGATCGGGGCAGAGGTACGCAGAGCGTCCCTGCGTCAAGGCGCTGGCGCCCCGACGCTCGGCCGGTGCGAGCTCACCATGACCGAGTCGGCGGACGCGCAGAAGCGCCGCCTGCGGCCGCCGCTCACGGCAGCCGACACAGGTCCGGGTCGGTGTGCTCATTCGCTCGCCACCTCCGCGTCGTGACGGGGCTCGGGCTCCGGGTAGCGGACATCGAGCTTGAGGCGACCGCTGGCGGCGTCGTTGGCCACCTCGATGATCGACTCAGCGCGGTCGATGTCGCCGATCTCGGGGACCCGCGCGAGCTCGTCGGCGTCGGCGATCGCAAGATCGCGGAGCGTCCGCCAGCCCATCTGGAAGAGCGTCGAAGCCAGAGACTCGCCGACCCCCGGGATCGCGGCCATCTCGGCGAGGCTGCGCAGCTCCATCTCACGGAGCTTGGAGTCGGAGTAGATGTCGATGCGCCAGCCCGTCAACCGCGAGGCGAGGCGGACGTTCTGACCGCGCTTGCCGATGGCCAGCGAGAGCTTG
>JAGQIT010000710.1 GCA_020431135.1 Myxococcales bacterium
CCCAGCTCGTCCGCCGCGGCGTCGATCCGGCGGCCTTCTACGACGAGTTCCTCCGGGTGCGCGGGCTCTTTCGGGCCGGGGGCGTCCGCCGGGACGAGCCGCGCGAGGCCATCGCCGCCCTCCTCCTCGGTGAGGTCGCCGGCGGCGTCGAGGTCGGCCGCGACGAGGTCACGCGGCTGCGGGCGATCTACGAGGCGCTGAAGGGCCACCACTGGTTCCTCACCGGCGCCGACGATCTCCCGGCCTGCGCCCTCCTCGTCGGCGAGGCCGGGACGCCCGCGGCGATCGCCGACGGCGTCGAGGCGATCTACGCGGCGCTGCAGGGCGTCGGCCTCGGGCCCGGCGATCCGCTCCAGCGCGTAGCGATGAACCTCTACCTCGGGCGGCGCGACGGCGCCTGCGCGCGGGTCGGGGCGCTGCGGGCCGCCTTCGTCGCGGCGGAGCAGCCGATCCGACCGCTCGAGTACCCGGGGCTGTCGCTCCTCGGGCTGATCACGGGGGCGAGCGCCCCCTCCCTGAGCGCCGAGGTCGTTCAGCTCAAGGAGCGCGTCGTCGTCGAGCTCGGCGCGACCCCCGGGGAGGCCTTCAACATCGCGGCGAGCCTCGTCTATCTCGGGGACGCGGGAGCGGGCGCCGACGCTGCGGCCATGCGGATCCTCGACCTCGAGCTCCTGCTCCTGGCCTACTTCTTCGGGGTCTCGCTCTCGACGTACTGACCAGTGCCGTGGGCTGTATTACGGGTCAGGCGCGGGAGAACCATCGGGCTGCGCGATCACGCGCGTTGTGGTACTCGGCCCGTATGTCCGAGAAACCAGCCAAGCCGAGCGTCGCCCAGACCCTCTTCGCGTACGTCGCCATCGCCACCGGGCTGATGGCCTTCTTCCAGTCCGGGATGCGCGGCCACGGCGTCGGCTGGGAGGAGATGGCGCTCTACTCGGGGCCGGCGATCGTCTGCGGGTTGATCGCGATCGCCATCCGCCGCAACCGCCTCGGGATCACCGCGCTGATCTGCGGGGTCATCCTCGGCGCGGTCGGCTTCGTCCTCGGCGCCTAGCAGCCTCTCCGAGTTCTCCGTCGCGCGGCCATGTCGGCCTTCGCGGCGCGGAGCGTCAACCAGCTCGTCCGCGGCGCGCCGGTCCACAACCTCGCGCCGCGGACCGGCGGCAGCGAGCGCGAGGGGCCGAAGTGAAGTTGCCGCCGGCGTCGACGTAGCGGTCGAGCACCGCCGCGCCCCCTCATCGGAGGCGGTCCATCCGACGACGTTCCCGCCGAGGCAGAGGGGTGGACGTCGAGCTCGGTGCTGGCGAGGGCGGTGCTGGTAATGGGCGGGCTTCTATAGCAGTCGCGGCGCGGGCGTCGGCCGAGCGGCGCTGCGACCTCGACGAGGGCGGCGCGATGATGAGCCGCGGCGCGGGGTTCTGGGTCGACGTCGACGTCGACGTCGACGCGGAGGAGGCGGTACGATCCGGCGGGTCTCGTCGAAGGCGGACCGCGTGTCGACGCGGCGGTCCGCGGCCGCGGCGAGGCCTCGCGATCGCGTCCGCGTCGGCTCGCCTCAGGCGGCCGCGTGGCCGCGAAGCGCGTCCGTTCGCCGCGAAAACGCGCGTGCATTTTTTCTGGATCAACTTCGTTGTGGCGGCGACTTAACCACCGGCCCCCCTGTGGAGGTGCGCCTCGATGAAAGACCCAGCTCGCTCGCTTCGCAACCTCGGCCTGGCCCGACTCACCTTGCTGTTGCCGCTCGTCGCCGTGGGCTGCGGCGACGACAGCTCGCAGGACGAGACGTCCGCGACGACGACGGCGACGACGGCGACGACGGACCCGGAGACGACGGGCGGCGGGGACACGACCGGCGGCTGGGTCGACGACTGTGAGGGCATCGAGCTCGCGCAGGACGGGGTCCTCGACCTCGACGTCCCGGCGGCCGAGTACGTCGTCATCAGCGGTCAGGTCCGCCTCAACGGCGAGACCCTGCCGGACACCGACGCCCCGCGCGGCTCGCTGCGCTTCGACTACACGCCGACCGTCGGCGCGCCGGGGAGCGCGACCTATGTTCTCGGGGACACCGGCGCCGAGAACTACACCGTCGTCGTCCCGGCGGGCGCGGCCTCGGTGCACTACGTCCCCGACGAGGGCCTGTGCGGGGCCCACCCCGAGGGGCCGATGCCGTGCACCGGCGGGGTGCTCGTCGCTCAGCTGACGCTCGCGGACTCGGGGGTGCTCGACGTCGACATCCCGGCGATCGTCGCCAGCGGCGGCGTCACGCAGGACGGCGGCGCGCTCCCGGACGCCGCCGACGATCGCGGTCACCTCGAGTTCGTCGCCCGCAGCGGAGGGGTCGCCGCGACCGCGGCCTTCGGCGCCGACGGCCCGGGGAGCTACTCGGTCGCGCTCTTCCCCGGCTCCTACGACGTCGCCTTCGCCGGCAACGCGGGGCTCTGCGCCGAGGGTCCGGCGCCGGTGCCCTGCAACCGCGGGGTCGTGCTCTCGGGCCTGACCCTCGAGTCCTCCGGGGTGCTCGACGTCGACGTGCCGCGGGTCGAGATAAGCGGCGCCGTGACGGTCAACGGCTCGCCGATGACCGACGGCGCGGCCGACCGCGGCTCGCTCAGCTTCAACGCCGCCGGCGGGGCGGAGGGCGGCGGCCTCGCGACTCCGCCCTTCGACGCCGCGGGGCCGGTCACCTACGGCGTCAGCCTGGTCGCCGGCAGCTACGCCGTCGCGCTCGTCGCCAACCCCGGGCAGTGCACCGGCGATCCGGCGCCGACGCCCTGCGTCGGCGGCCCGCTGCTGCCGTCGATCGAGCTCACGAACTCCGGGGTGCTCGACGTCGACATCCCGCGGATCGACGTCAGCGGCAAGATCACCCTCGCGGGCGCCGACCTCCCTGACGAGTCGGGGGATCGCGGCGCCGTCGCCTTCGGCCTCGACGGCGGCGACGCGGCGTCGGTGCCCCTCGAGAGCACGGGGGCGCTCACCTACGCGCTCAGCGTCCTGCCGGGCAAGTACGCGATCTCGCTGGCCGCCAACGCCGGGCTCTGCGACGGCGAGACGGCGCCGTCGATGCCCTGCGGCGGCGGCGAGCTGCAGACGCTCGACCTCAACGCCAGCGGCGTCCTCGACGTCGACATCCCGGTCGTCACGATCGCCGGCAAGGTCCGCCTCGACGGCGGGGCGCTCCCCGATCAGACGGTCGACCGCGGCAGCGTCGTCTTCGCGGGCGCGGGCGAGGGCAGCGTCGCCGTCCCCCTCACCACCGGCGCCTTCGACGGCTACGCGATCACGATGATGCCCGGCACCTACGACGTCAGCTACGCCGCGTCGTCGATGGACTGCGTCGGCCTCCCGGACGACGCGATGCCCTGCGGCGGCGGCCGCCTGGCGACCGGGATCGCGCTGACGTCCGACGGCGTCTATGACGTCGACATCCCGTCGATCGACATCTCGGGCAACGTGACCTACGCGGGCGGCTCGCTCCCGAACCTCACGCTCTCGCGCGGCACCGTGCAATGGACGCGCGCCGGCGAGGGCGCCGGGCCGGCGATCGACCTCGGCACCGACGGCCCGAAGTCCTACGCGGTCGCTATCATCCCAGGACGCTGGGTGGTCGGCCTTAGTGCGAACGCGGAGCTCTGCGACGACTCCGTCCCTGACTTCCCCTGCACCGACCAGATGCTGCTCGGCTGCGACACGCCCTAGGCGGCGAAGGAGAACCCCATGACCTCCGTCCATCACCCCCTCCGCGGCGCGCTGCGGGCCGCGCTCTTCTCAATCACGGCGACCCTCGCCCTCGCGTGCAGCGGTTCCGATCCGAGCGGCGACACCGAGAGCTCGACGAGCAACGGCTCGAGCGCGACCAACGGCACGAGCGCGACGACGAATTCGACCGGCGGCACGTCGGACACCGGCTCGGATCCCCTCGAGTGCAGCGGCTGCGCCGACGACCAGGTGTGCATTCAGGGCGAGTGCACCGACGTCCCCGACATGTGCCCGTGCCCGGTCGAGACCTACTGCGACCTCGGCATGAACAAGTGCGTCATCGGCTGCACCTCGGACGCCGAGTGCGATGAGGGCCGGATCTGCGACACCGTCAAGCGCGAGTGCTTCGTCGGCTGCCGCAAGGACGTCGACTGCGGCAAGGGCGAGATCTGCGAGGGCCTCTCGTGCGTCGAGGGCTGCCGCGACGACAGCGGCTGCGACGTCGCCGGCGAGATCTGCGATCAGATGATGTGCCGCCCCGGCTGCTACGCCGACGCTGACTGCCCGCTCGAGGAGCTCTGCGACACCGACGCCAAGGAGTGCTACGCCGGCTGCAACTCGATCGACAACTGCGGCGACGGGAAGATCTGCAAGGGCGGCGTGTGCCAGGTCGGCTGCCTCGACATCTCGTGGTGCGACGCCGGCGAGATCTGCAAGGACGACAAGTGCGTCGTCGGCTGCCTCACGGACAACGACTGCGGCGACGGCCAGGTCTGCTTCAACGACAAGTGCATCATCGGCTGCGCCCAGAGCTCGGAGTGTCCGCTCGGCCAGTTCTGCTACAACGCCGAGTGCACCGTGGGCTGCGGCGCGCCGGGCGGGTCGGAGGCGAGCGGCGACGAGACGCGCTGCCCCTACGGCAACGGCTGCAAGGCGCTCGGCTGCGACGGCGGCGGCAACAACTGCGCGGCCTTCGAGTGCTCGGAGGAGTGCGAGGGCTCGTGCAACGAGAGCGCGCAGGAGCCCTACGTCTGCTACGAGGACTACAACATGAGCAACGGGCTGTGCATGCCGGAGTGCGTCAGCGACAACGACTGCCCGAACGGCGAGTTCTGCGAGCCGCACGCCTACCCGGCGGACAACCCGAACAACGTGATCAACCTGTGCCGGCCGGCGTGCAACTCCAACTCGGACTGCGCAGACATGTACTTCATGGGCGCGCCTTGGGACTGCCAGTGCTTCCAGGGCTTCTGCGGCTACGAGTTCATGATGGGCTTCCCGCTCTTTTGCACCTACGGGTCGCCGGGCTGAGGCAGGGACGCGT
>JAGQIT010000711.1 GCA_020431135.1 Myxococcales bacterium
GACAGCGGCGACGCCCGCGACCCCGAGCCACGGGCGAGCGAGGCCGCGGCGACGCCGGCGATGCCGACCCCGGCCGGCGCCGGCGAGGCGACCCCGAGCCCGGCCCCGGAGACGCCGAGCGATCCGGCGGCGATCCGCGCTCACCTCGAGGCGCTGGATCCCGCGACGACCCGCGCGGGGCACCTGCGCTTCACCGATCCGCTGCTCCGCGACGCCCAGGCGACCGAGGTCTTCGCCGCGCGCCTGGCCGTCGAGGCGACGCCGGCGGAGGAGCGCCAGGCGCTCGCCGAGGCGCTCCACCGCACGGGCGGGGCGTGGTCCGCCGCGATCCTCACGCAGCTCGAGAGGGAGGCGGATCCCGAGGTCCGGGTGATCTTGGTCGGCACCCTCGCCAAGGCGCCGACCGCCGACGCGCTGGCGGGGCTTCGCCTGGGGCTCGGCGACGCCGACTCGAGGGTCCGCCGCGCCGCCTGTGAGCTCGCCGGTTGGGCCCCGGAGGCGGGGGCTGTCGAGGCGGAGCGCCTCGTCGCGGCCTTGGGTGATGATGAGGCGATGATCCGGGCCGCGGCCGCGCGCTCGCTCGGGCTCCTCGGCGACGCCGGGCGCTTCGCCGCGGTCGCACCTGGCCTCGAGGACAGCGACGCCGAGGTCCGCCTGCAGTCGCTGCGTGCGCTCGAGCGCCTCGATCGATCGCGGGCCGCCGGCCTCCCGGAGGTCGCCAAGCTCGCGGAGTCGGGCGGCGATCCGCGGGTGAAGCGGGCCGCGGGGAAGCTCCGGGCCGAGGCTTCACCGTAGGAGCTTGGCGGGTTCGACTCGAGTCGCGCTGATTGCGGGCGTGGGCGCCGTGGGCGAGGAGCGCACGGCATGCGATGAACTAGCGAGGTCGTCTGCGGGCGACTTCGCGCGCGGCATCGGAGAACTTAGATATGAATTGATTGGTATGAGAGATATGATTGTTTTGTGCCGCAAGGAACGAGCGTCAAGCGAACGATCGGGCTCGGGCTTGGGCTCGGGCTCATACCCCTCATCGCGGTCCTGGGCTGCTCCGGCGGGGCGTCCGAGACGACCGCGGACGGCGCGACGACAGGGGGGAGCGACGGGTCCTCCTCTTCGGGGCTGAGCGCCTCGAGCACGAGCGTCGGTCACTCGTCGACGAGCGCCGCGTCGAGCACGGGCACGGGCACGTCGACCTCAACGACTGGCGGCGGGGAGACCTCTACGACCGAAGGGTGCTCGTTCCTCGCGTGTGAGGATCAGCCGCCGAGCCCGATCGCGTGCAGCACATGGGAGCAGGACTGCCCCCCGGGGCAGAAGTGCGCCCCCTACGCGAACGACGGCGGGAGCTCGTGGAACGCGACGAAGTGCGTGCCGGTCGTGCCGAACGCGGACGGCCTCGGCGAGCCGTGCACGGTGGAGGGCAGCGGCGTCAGCGGGATCGACAGCTGCGAGGCCGCGGCGATGTGCTGGGACGTCGATCCGCGGACGAACGAGGGCCACTGTGTCAGCCTGTGCACAGGGATGCGGGAGGAGCCCGAGTGCCCGCTCGCCTCGTCGTGCGCCATCACGGCCGACGGGATCCTCAACCTCTGCTTGCCGTGGTGCGATCCGCTCGCACAGGACTGCTACGGCGAGGATCTCTGCCTCCCGTACAACGGCGCCTTCGTCTGCGTTCTCGACGCCTCGGGCGACATGGGCGTCTATGGCGATCCCTGCGAGTACGCCAATACGTGCGACCCGGGCCTCTACTGCGCGGACGCGGGGTACGTGCCGGGCTGTGACGGGCCGGGCTGCTGTACGCCCTTCTGTGACACGTCGATGGCCAACACCTGCCCCGGCGACGGGCAGGAGTGCCTCCCGTGGTTCGGCGTTCTCGAGGAGGGCGAGGCGCCACCTGGGTTCGAGAACGTCGGCGCCTGCGGGATCCCGGGCTGAGCGAGGGAGGTGCGCGTGGAGCTGAGGCGGTGGACGCATTGGGTCGGGGCGCTGGCGGTCGGGCTCCTCCCGGGCTGCGTCGACGGCGGCGTCACGGTGACGACGAGCGCGACGACGAGCGGGTCGAGCGGGTCGACGTCGGCGACGACCGACGCAGGGACATCGACGACGGGGGCATCGACGACGGGCGCGGGGACGTCGACGACGACGACGGGCGAGGTGTCGACGTCGACGACCGAGGGGTGCTCGTTCCTCGGCTGCGATGACATGCCGCCGAGCTCGCTCGAGTGCAGCACCTGGGAGCAGGACTGCCCGAGCGGCGAGAAATGCACGATCTATGCGAACGACGGCGGAGGCTCGTGGAACGCGTCCCGCTGCGTCCCGCTCGTCCCAGACCCAGACGGCATCGGCCAGTCCTGCACGACCCTCAAGAGCGGTCTTAGCGGCCTAGACACCTGCAGGAAGGGGACGTTGTGCTGGGGGGTCGATCCGGTGACGCTCGAGGGGACGTGCTACGCCTTCTGCGAGGGCTCGTACGAGGATCCGAGCTGCCCTCCTGCGAGCTGGTGCGCGACCGCGGCAGAGGTCGTGGCGATCTGCCTCCCGTGGTGTCACCCGCTCGAGGATGACTGCTATGCCGGCGATGTCTGCGTCTTTAGTGAGAACATCGACGGCTTCGGCTGCGACGACGACGCCTCGGGGGTGACGGGCGCTTACGGCGATCCCTGCACCGACGCGAACACCTGCGATCCGGGCCTCTACTGCGCCGTCGCGGCGCACGTCCCAGGCTGCGATGCCGAGCGCTGCTGCACGCCCTTCTGCGACTATTTGAAGGACAACACCTGCCCCGGCGACGGCCAGGAGTGCCTGCATTGGTACGGCGCGATCGAAGCGGGCGACGCCCCGCTCGGGTTCTTCAACCTCGGCGTCTGCGGGATCGCGGGCTGAGCCGGCGTCACTCTGCGTCGTCGTCGTCGTCGTCTCCGCGGAGCGCCGCGGCGATCGTTCGGGCGTCGCGTCGGAGCTCCTTGGACGAGGAGACGCCCGCGGCCTGCCAATACTCGGCGCCCGCGCCAACATCCAGCTCGCCGCGCGTCAGCTCGTCGAGACCGAGGCCGAGGCGCTCGCGGCAGAGGTCGGCGATCGCGGCGATGAGCGCCTCGTAGCGCTCGTTCTCGTCCATCGTCGCCTCGATGTAGTCGTCGAGGAGGCGGTCGAATTCCGGGAGCTCGGCGGTCCGGTCGATGAAGACCGTCATGTCCGCGCGCTCGACGAGATCGCGGGCCTCGTCCGGATCGCCGAGGGCGTCGACGAGCGGGCGCGGGCGGCCGCGGCAGGCGAGGGCGTAGCGGGCGGTCCAGCGCTCCCACGGATCTCCCTCGAGATCGAGGCGCGCGAGCTCTTCGGGATCCGGCGCGCCTCCTTCGGCGTCGGCTTCGTCCACCGGCGGCGCGGCGACCTGGCGATAGACGCGGAGGAGCCGCGGCAGCGCCGACTCGTAGCGCTTGTCGCTAAGCGCCGCTCGCAGGCGGGCGATCGCCTCGGGCGGACGGAGCTCGGCGAGACGGCGCGCTGACGCCTCGGCCGTCTTGAGATCGTCGTCCTGGAGGACCCCGCGGATCAGCCACGGGGTGACGACCGGCGACGCCTCGATGTCCGGGAGCACCTCGGTGAGGCGCTGCATCGCCCCGGCCGCGTAGGCCTGGAAGACGTCGTCGTACCTGTCCTCGGCGCCGAGCTCGGCCAGGCGCTCGGCGACCCACTCAAAGTGCCCGGTCAGCGCCGCGAGCGGGCGGAGCTCGTCGCCGAAGATCCGGCGGATCCCGGGGAGCTGGAGGAGCGCGAGCTCGACGTCGTAGAAGATCGGGAAGTACGAGTAGTCGTGGTTCGGCCCGCTGCACAGCTGGATCAGCTCGTCGGCGAGGTCGAAGTCGGGGTGCTTCGCGGCGAGCGGCGCGCGCTGCCGCGGTGACAGGCGGACGAGCTCGACGCTCGCGCCGTTGGTCCCGCCGCCGATCCACAGCCGCCGCTTGTGCATCGTGAAGGTCGCGGCCGGGAGCAGGCGCTCGAGGTCGGTCTGCAGCGTCGACACCCGCCGCGCCGCCGACTTGCGCACGGCGAGGTGGATGATGTCGGGCATGTAGTTCATCGCGCGCGGCGGGCCGGCGACGACCCGCCGCTCGCAGTATGCCCGACACCGCCGTGTGCGGACGTCTGACCCGGCGCGGTGAGTTACGCTCGCGCGGCCCCGAACGGCGCGCGTGCGGGGACGTGCCGCCGCGCCGCTACGGGTGCGCGCGGAGCCAGCGGCGCGTGAACTCGGTCGTGTCGCGGTAGCTCGCGCGGACCTCGTCGACGATCGCCTTCTCGACCTTGCCGCCGAGGAGGGGGACGCGGCAGGTGCACTCGCCCTCGAAGATCCGCTGGACCTTGTTCGGGCCGAGGACCTCGAGGCGGTAGACGCCGCGCGTCGTCAGCTTGTCGGCGCCGAAGCCCGGGATCGTCTCGACGGTCATGCGGTTGTCGCGGGCTGTGAAGAGGTTGTGCTCGGTGTAGCGGATCGCGCCCTTGACCAGCTTCTGCAGCATCTTCGGCGCCTCGCGCTCGGGCGTCAGGATCTGCTTGCGGCGGATCACCAGGGCGTCGCCCTCGCCCTCGCGGCTGAACTCGAGGACCTGGCGGCCGATCCGGAGGTGCTTGAAGAGCGCCTCGTTGTAGGCGTCGTCGAAGAACATCTCCCAATAGCGCTCAGCGGAGGTCTCGAAGTCGTCAGAGATCGTGTAGTTCATGGCGTCGCTCGCTGTCCCTGCGGCGAACACAACACACTTTCGCGCCGAGGTCACGCGCGCGCCGAGGGCCGGCGCGAGGTGACGCCCCTGGAGGACGGCCGAGCGCTCGGCGCGTGCGATCGGGTGCGTCGCGGCGCCGTGAAGACGCCGCAGCGTCAGCTTTGCCCCGGGTTCGGACGGGGCCGCGGCGGGGATGCGCGCGCGCGGTGAACATGAGAGCGGCCGTCGGGGGGTCGGCGGGCGGAGGCGCGCACACGCCCGTGGCCGTCGCCGCGTCGCGCAGACCTCCGCGGATCGCGCTCAGAGCCCTCGCGCGCGCAGGCTTTCGCCCCCAGCGGCGGCGGCGGCCGTGCGATGCTTGGCCCCGCCTCCCCCGATGATCGGAGACAAGCTCGCCAATCGCTACCAGGTGCTCGCCGAGGTCGGCCAGGGCGGGATGGGGGTGGTCTACCGCGCCCGTGACTTGGTCCTCGGCCGCGAGGTCGCGATCAAGGTGATCGCCAGCGCCGGCAACGTCAGCGACCAGACCGAGCAGCGCTTCCGCGGCGAGGCCCAGACCATCGCCCAGCTCGACCACCCGTCGATCATCTCGATCTACGACTTCGGCCGCCACCGCGGGTCGTTCTTCTACGTGATGCCGATGATCGAGGGGGTCTCCCTCGCCGAGCTCATCCGCAAGGGCTCGCTCAGCGTCGGCGAGATCCTCGAGATCGGCACGGCGGTCGCCGAGGCGCTGGCCTACACCCACGCCCGCGACATCGTCCACCGCGACATCAAGCCCGAGAACGTCATGGTCACCCGCGAGGGCGGGAGCCTGCGCGTGACGGTGATGGACTTCGGCCTGGCCAAGAGCGCCAACGACGAGCCGCTGACCAAGACCGGGATCCTCATCGGCACCGTGACCTACCTGAGCCCGGAGCAGGTCGGGGGCAGGGTCGCCGACGCGCTCTCGGACATCTACTCGCTCGGGACGGTGCTCTACGAGTGCCTCGCCGGCGAGCCGCCCTTCGTCGGCGAGACCCAGGCGGTGCTCTACCGCATCGTCCACGAGTACCCGCGCCGCCTCGAGGAGCGCGGCATCGCCGTCGACGACGACCTCCAGGCGCTGATCATGAGCTGCCTGCACAAGGTCCCGGGCGATCGGCCGGCGTCGATGAAGGCGATCGGCCGGACGCTCCGCCAGCTGCGGATGCGCCACGAGACCGGCGACATCGGCGAGGTCACGAAGATCTCGGCGCCGCTCAAGACGTCGAGCGCGTCGCCCTTCGTCGGCCGCCAGGCCGAGCTCGGCGAGCTCCAGCAGCGCCTCAACCGGACGATCGCCGGCGAGGGCCAGTTCGTCGTCGTCGGCGGCGACGTCGGCGTCGGCAAGAGCCGCCTCCTCGGCGAGCTCGAGGCGCTCGCCCGCGCCCGCGGGATCGCGGTGCTCCACGGCAACCTCGCCGAGCAGGTCGGGGCCTTCCCCTACTTCGGCTTCTGCGAGGTGATGGTCGACTTCTTTAAGAACCGAGCGTCGACCTCCGACGGCATGCCGCTGCCGGACCTCAGCGACCTCGCGCCCGACCTCATCGCCCTCTTCCCGACGCTCGGCGAGATCGAGGCGCTGCGCGAGTCGGCCGGCGAGGCGCCGAAGGCCGCGGACGCCGGCGGGCGGACGCCGGAGAACCGGATCCAGCTCTTCGAGACCCTCGCCCGCGCGCTCGTCCGCCTCGCCGCGACCGGCCCGCTGGTCCTGGTCTTCGAGGACCTCCACGCCGCCGACGCGTCGATCGAGGCGCTCAACTACATCGTCCGCCGCCTCGCCGCGACGCCGGCGCTGATCGTCGCCACCTACCGGACGACCGAGGTCGACCGCGCCCACCCGCTGACCCGGCTGATCGACGAGCTGCGCGGCTCCAAGCGCTTCGCCCTCCTCGGCCTCGGGCCGCTCGCCAAGACCGAGCACCGCCAGCTCCTGACCGCGCTCTTCGGCGAGACGCCGATCTCGGACGCGATCGCCGAGCGCTTCTTCGAGGCCACCGAGGGCAACCCCTTCTTCACCAAGGAGGTCGTCCGCGCGCTCCTCCGCGACGAGAAGGAGACCGCCGACGCGCTCGTGATGCTCGGGCCGAGCCACCTGTCGAGCGCGCTGCCGGGGACGATCCAGCAGGCGATCGATCGCCGCGTCAGCCGCCTCCCGGACGAGCTGCGCGAGGTCCTCGGCGTCGCCGCCGTGCTCGGGCGCAGCTTCGACGCCCGCGACCTCGAGCGCCTCGTCCGCGACGTCGACGACCTCGACGAGGCGCTCGATCGCCTGATCGACGAGGGCCTCCTCGAGGAGGAGCGGCAGTCGCGGGGCGATCGCCTGTCGTTCGTCAGCGGCGTGGTCCGCGAGGTCCTCTACGCCCAGATCCCGCGCAGGCGCCGACGCAACCTCCACCGCAAGTACGCCAAGCAGCTCGAGAACCGCTACAGCGGCCGCCTCGAGCGGGTCTACGCCCAGCTCCTCCACCACTACGCCGAGGGCGACGTCCCCGAGCGCTCGGTCTACTACGGGATCCGGGCGGCGAAGCACTCGCTCGACTCCTTCAGCCCCGACGAGGCGATCCGCGCCGGGCGGACGGCGCTCGAGTTCCTCGACGAGGAGTGGGAGGGGGAGCCGGCGGCGGTCGGCGAGGTCCACGAGCTCCTCGCCCGCGCCTACGCGATGAACGGCGACCTCGACTCGGCGCTGCGCGAGAGCGAGGCGGCGATCGCCTGCTTCAGCCGCCTGAAGGTCGCCGAGGCCGAGGTCCGGGCGCTGCTCTTCGCCGCGCGCACGGCCTGGCAGGCGCGGCGCACCGACGACACCCGCCGCTGGGTCGACCTCGGGATCGGCGCGGCCCGAGGCGCCGAGCAGCCCGAGGCGCTCGGCCAGCTCCTCGCCCTCGCCGGGACCCTCGCGGGGCTCCGCGGCGACAACGATCTCGCCTCCGAGTACCTGCGCGAGGCCGAGGTCCTCGACCGCAAGCCGGCGGGGGAGGGGGCGCGGCCGACCTCCGGCGGCCGCGTCGTCGTCGCCCTCGCGTCGCCCTCGGTCGCCTGCGAGCCGGCGGCGCTGCAGACCCAGGAGGACGCCGAGGTCCTCGCCAACGTCTTCGAGACCCTGCTCAACACCGACGAGGAGGGGCACCTCCACCCGGGCCTCGCCGAGCACTGGGAGCCCGGGGCGGACGATCGCGCGTTCCGCTTCACGCTGCGCGCCGGGGTCCGCTTCCACGACGGCCACGTTCTCGAGGCGGCCGACGTCGTCGCCTCGCTCGAGCGCCTGATCCGCCTGCGCGCCGGGGCGCTGCCGCCGGCCGTCGCCGACGTCGCCGGCGTCGATGAATTCCTCGCGGGCGAGGCCGACAGCGTCGCCGGCCTCGCGGTCGTCGGCCCGCTCGTTCTCGAGGTCACCCTCAAGGCGGCGCTGCCGATCTACCCGGTGCTCCTCGCGACTCCGGCGGCGGCGATCGCCCGGATCTCCGCCGAGGCGGCCTCCGACGGGCATCTGGCGGCAGGGACAGGTCCTTTCAAGCTGGCGAGCCTCGGCGTGCGGTCGACGGTGATCGAGCGCTGGGACGACTACTGGCGCCAGCCGCCGGCGCTCCTCGACGCGATCGAATTCCGCTTCGTCGAGACCGCGCGGGCGATGGCCCAGGGGCTGCGGACCCGCGAGCTCGACATCATCCGGGTGCTCAGCGCCGAGGACCTCGACGACGAGGTCGGCGGCCCAGGCTCGCTCGGCGCCTCGGTCGAGGGCCCGGTCAAGATGACCTACTTCGCCCTCTTCAACGCCAACAGCGGGCCCTTGAGCCGGCGCCGCGAGGTCCGCCTGGCGCTGTCGCAGGTCGTCCCCGTCCAGGAGCTGGTCTGGCAGGAGCTCGGCCGCTTCGGGGTCCCGGCGGCGGGGCTGATCCCGTCGGGGATCCTCGGCTACGACCCGGGGCGCCGGCGGCCGCGGCTGACCGTCGACGAGGCCCGCGACCTCCTGATCAGCGCCGGCGTCACCGCCAAGGCGACCCTGCGCGTCCTCGTCTTCCCGGTGATCGTCGAGCGCTACGGCTCGTTCTTCGACGCGGTCTGCGAGCGCTGGGCGGCGCTCGGCCTCGACATCGAGGTGCTCCGCCTCGACATGGGGACCTTCATCGCCACCGGCGTGATCCCGGATGGGGTCGACGTCGTCGTCCTCCGCTGGGGCGCCGACTACGACGACCCGGACGACTTCACCCACGGCCACTTCCACACGGCGAGCGGCCGCTGGCGCGAGGTCTTCTCGTCCCCCGAGGCCGACGTGCTCCTCGAGCGCGGGCGCAGCGACGGCGAGCCGGCGGTGCGCGAGCGCTGCTACCGCGAGTTCGAGAACCTCCTCGAGCGCGAGGGCGCGGTGCTCCCCCTCTTCCACGCCGTCGACAGCCGCGTCGCCGGCCCCGACGTCCACGGCATGCGTCTGCGCGGCAGCCAGCCCTTCGTCAACTACGCCGAGATCAGCCGCGACGCGACCCGGCGTCGGCGCAGCGAGCCGAAGGCGGCGGTCCTCCGCGTGCCGATGCGCGGCCTCGTCAGCACGCTGGATCCGATCCGCGGCGGCTACGCGGAGTGCCACGAGGCGCTGTCGACGGTCTTCGAGTCGCTGACGCGGCGGGTCGGCGGCGCCCAGATCGTCCCCTGGCTCGCGGAGTCGGTGGAGGCGGTCGACGGCGGCCTCCTCTACCGCATCCGCCTGCGCCGTGACATCACCTTCCACGACGGCCGGCGCCTGACCGCCCGCGACGTGCGCTACTCCTTCGAGCGGATGCTCCGCCGCGCCGACGCGACCAGCCGCTGGCTCTACGCGCCGATCGTCGGCGCCCAGGCGATGCTCACGGGCGAGGCGACGGAGCTCACGGGCCTCCACGTCCGCTCCGATCACGAGCTGACCATCGAGCTCGTCCGCCCGCTGATGTACTTCCCGGGGATGCTCTCGCACAGCGTCTGCGCGATCATCCCCGAGGGCGCCGATCAGCGCGGCGATCGCTGGACCGAGAGCCCGATCGGCACCGGCCCCTTCCGCGTCGTCCACTTCGATCCCGGCCGCCGCCTCGAGCTCGAGCGGGCGCCGAGCTACTGGCGACCTGGCCTCCCGCGCAGCCGCGCGCTCGTCTTCCACTTCGGCGCGTCGCCGGCGGAGATCCGCAGCGGCTTCGAGGCGGGGCGCTTCTCGATCGCCGGCGAGATGGTCCCCGAGGACGTCGAGGCGCTGCGCCGCGATCCGGTCTACGCCTCCGGCTACCGCGAGAACCCGTCGTTCGCCACCTACTTCATCGCCTGCAACGTCCACCGCGGGCCGCTGGCCGACCGCGCGCTCCGCCGGCAGATCGCCGAGGCGATCGATCGCCCGCGCCTCGCCCGGCAGACGCTCGGCCGCCTGGTCAAGCCGGCGCAGGGGCTGATCCCGCCGGGGCTCCTCGGCTACGAGGCGGAGACCGGGAGCTCGGTCGCGCCCGTCGACACGCCGCAGGCTGGCCTCCGGGACATCGAGCTCAATTGCCTGGTCCACTCGGTCTTCCTCAGCGAGTACCGCGCCTACTTCCGCCGCCTGTGCGAGACGCTGGCCGTGCTCGGCATCCGCCTCAAGGTCCTCGAGGGCTACCACAACCTCTACGACCTCCCCGAGCCCGAGAAGAAGCTCGACCTGACGATCACGCGGTGGTTCGGCGACTTCCCCGACGCCCACACCTTCTGCGGGACGCTGCACACGCGCGAGGGGGTCTTCGGGCCGCTCGTCGGCTCCGAGCGCTTCGACAAGCTCCTCGAGAAGGGGCAGGTGACGGCCGACCCGCAGGCGAGGCACGCGATCTACCGCCAGATCGACGAGCTGATCGCCGACGAGGCGTGCATCATCCCGCTCTTCCACCCGCAGACCTACCGCTTCGCCCGCCCCGAGGTCGAGGGGCTCGCGGTCTCGCACGACGGGCCGGTGGTCGCCTACGAGGAGCTCTCGCTCCGCGGCGACGAGGGCTGAGCCGCTGTTGAGCGCCCGCGCCGAGCGCGACGCGGCCTCGCGCGCAAGATGGCGCATCGGCCAGGTGTTGTGGTCCACGTCGCCGCTGTCAGCCGCGAGCGCGCGGCAGCGCGGCGATGCGCCGCTCGACGGCCACCCCCGCGGCGGGCGATGCGGAGCGCCCGGGGGCTGTTCCCGCGTACAGCCAGCCCCTTTCGTGCGAAGGTGACGCCATGCAGCCCCGCCTCGACCTCGGCGCCCAGGCCGTCGTGCCCCTTGAGTGGGAGTTCGATGAGATCCGCGACGTCCTCCGCCTGTGCCTGATCAACTGCGACGAGTCGTACAGCATGGACGGCTCGATACACCGCAACGCGGAGCTCTTCGACGCCGTCGCCGCGCTCCTCGATCGCCGCTTCGACATGGTGATCGTCCACGGCTTCGCCTCCGACAGCACCTACCGCGTGTTCACGACGCCGGCCGCGGGCGGCGTCGCTGAGTGCCTGCGCCACCCCTCGCTGCAGTACAAGGTCTGCGCCGACGGGCGGCAGGTGAGCGCCGAGGCGCACGCGTACCTCAGGGGGCGAGACCCGTGGGGCACCACCGATCCGCGCACGCACCCCGAGTTCCTGCGGTCGCTGGCCGACACCCTCGACGGGCACGCGGGCACGGTGGACCTGGTGGTCGCGAGCTCGTCCGACGGGGGCTTCAACAACAGCGCGCGCCAGGGGGCGATCCGCGACCAGATGCTCCGGATCACCGCGCGCTGCCGCTGCATCCTCACCGCCAACCTGCTCGTGGGGTCGTACGGCAGCCCGGAGGCGCTGCTCTTCTTCACGGGCGACGCCGAGGCCTTCGACGGCCGGCTGCTCTTCTCGACGGCGAACGGCGAGCGCGCGGGTGTTCTCGACTTCGACCGCTTCGATCCCAAGAGCGTCGACGTGGGCGCGGGGGAGGGCGCTGAGCACCTGACGGTGCAGCCGGCGACGCCGCTCTTCAGCGCCGACGCCGAGCGCACCGAGGCGCAGATCTACTGGCCTACGGGACAGACCCCGCCGGAGCGGATCACGGTGCGGCGCCACCAGCCGCAGCCGGGCGGGCGCGAGCTGGTCATGAGGGCGGAGGCGGCGGTCGAGCCCGAGCCCGTCACCATCGACCACAACGCCAAGGCCGTCTTCACGCTGATCGCCAAGCTCTTCACCGACAACCCGTACCTGCGCGAGGCCTCGCGGGCGTCGCTCAACGCGGTGCTCGGGCAGCTCGAGGGGCTGCAGGGCACGCGGCGCAGGGTGGTCGCGCGGATCACCGCGCAGCCCGGCGAGATGGACCGGATCCACGGGCTCGAGGCGCAGCTGCGCAGCAACACGGAGGCCTTCGCCGCGGCCCGCCGCGACGCCGCCGGCCTGCGCGACCTGAGCGCGCGGATAGGCGCCCTCAACAACGCCCGCCGCCTGATCAAGGAGGCGCTGCGCGAGGCCACGGAGATCCAGGAGCAGGCGGCGCTCGAGCGCGAGGAGGCCTACATGCGCGGGCACCCCGATCACTGGGTGGTCTGGCTGGGGCCCGTGCTCGAGGTCATCGGCGGTCAGCTCGAGGCGACCCAAAGGGACGTCGGCGACGCGATGGCCCACCTGTCGACGCGCATCCGCACCAAGAAGAGCCGCGAGGACGGCCAGCAGCGCGCCGCCGATCGCTACATCGACAAGCTCCTCGCGCGCAGCCGGGCGCGCCACGACGTCGGCGCGCGCAAGCGGGCCCGCTTCGGCGACGACGTGGCCCTTGAGTCACCCGGGGAGTGGCTGACGACGCCGTGCCCGATCACCGGCGCGGCGCCGGGGGGCGGCGAGATCTTCGGCCTCCCCTTCGTCGCCGATCGCCGCGACATCACCTCGGGGAACCTGAGCTCCGGGGCGCAGAACGTCGACCGCATGCCGGTCGCCCGCGACGCGCTGCTGTCGATGGCGGCGATCCGCAACCTGATGTGGGCGCCGCAGAACGGGCAGATGGCCGCGCCCTACGTGACGGCCAACGGGGTGTACAACGCGGCGATCCCCGTGCTCCTCGGCGCGGCCAAGCCGTCGACGCTGCACGCCCTCGAGCGGGCGATCGGCTGGCTGTGCACCGGCACCTCGGCCTTCGAGCCGCCGATGGCCGAGGCGATCCCCGCCGCGCTGGTGGCGATCCTCGGTGCGCCCGGAGCCGACGACGCGGCGCCCGACCGCGGGCTCGCGCCCTTGACCCGCGGCGAGCAGGCGCACGCGCTGCTGCGGACCACGGCGCTCCTCCGTCACCTCCGCAGCTACCCCTACGTCGCCAACACGGCGACGCTCGACGAGTCGGGGACGAAGCTGCCGCTGACCGAGGTGTGGAGCCGCAACCTCATCGACATGGGCGACGGCGCGAGCACCCGCAACGCGGGCTGCGCCGCGGCCGTGTTCGCCCGCGCCGTCGGAGCGGAGGGCTTCGACGTCGCCCTCGTCGCCCGCGGCCTCTTCGCCTGGTGCTGCCGCAACGTCGCCCGCAGCGTCCTCGGGGCGACGGACGGCGAGGCGGACGGCGACGGCGGCCTCGAGGGCCTCCTGCGCCTGGCGGCGCTGATGCACCTCGACGTCGCCCTCGAGGAGGAGGGCGCGGAGGAGCCGTTGGCGACGCACGCGGACGGCCGCGCCCGCGGGGACGGCCTGCTCCTCGACGCCGGGGCGCTCGCCGAGATCCTCGGCCCCGAGCACCTCTACCTGGAGCTGCAGGACGTCGGCTTCGACGGCGAGGCCGAGGCGAACGAGCGCGCCCGCGCGCTGGCCCGCGACTTCGGCCTGAAGACCGTGGTGACCAACAACGTCCACTACCTCAAGGCCGAGGACGCCCCGGTCCTCGACCTGCTCCAGTGCATCGGCAGCGGCACCTCCCTGCACGATGTCAACCGCCGCCGCCCGGCCACCGACCAGCTCTACCTCAAGGACGAGGCCGAGATGCGGGCGCTCTTCCCGGACGACGGGGCCGCCCTGGACCGCACGGTGGAGCTCGCCGAGCGCTGCCACTTCAAGTTCGA
>JAGQIT010000712.1 GCA_020431135.1 Myxococcales bacterium
CTCCCACAGGACGCGCCCCGGTCGTCGCTCCGGCGACGCGCGAGCGTGCGCCTCGGGTCGCCTCGGGTCGCGGCGCGCGACGCCGTAGATCCTCGTGGGGTCCGCCCCCCGCGTCGCCGCGATCTGGGGCGGGCGTCCTCGACGGCCGGGGCGATCGAGGCGCAGGCGGCCCGCGTCGCCGCTGACAACGTCGTTCTCCAGGCATGCCGTCGCCGATGACCGGTCGCGCTTCGACGACGCCGCGGCCTGGACGTCGTTCTCCCTCGCCTCGCCGCGCAGCCGGTCGCTGCGTCGCGTCGACGCACGCGCCGACGCGTCCGCCCGACGCCCGCTCGCGTAGACTCGGCGCATGCTCCCGCCCGGACCCCGCGGCCGAATCCGCACGACCCTCCGGATCGCCCGCGATCCCCTCCACTGGTACCGGCGCTGGCGCGCGCGCTACGGCGATCCCTTCATGGTCAAGGCGCTCAACGGCGACGTCGCGGTGACGGCCAAGCCGGCGAACATCAAGGCGATCTTCAGCGCTCGCCCGAGCACCTTCGACCCCTTCGCCGTCGCCGCCCTGCGCTCGCTGATCGGCGACGGCGTGATTCTGGCGATGTCGGGCGGGACCCACCTGCGCGAGCGCAAGCTCCTCACCCCGCCCTTCCACGGCGCGAGGATGCGGGCCTACGGCCAGACGATGATCGACGTCGCCGGCCGCTACGCCGACGCGAAGATGGGTACTGCCCCCTTCGTCGCCCTCGACGTCGCCACCGAGATCTCCCGCGACGTGATCCTGCGCGCCGTCTTCGGCGTCGACGAGGGCGAGGGGATGGCGGAGATCCGCGACGCGATCGTCACCTTCAGCCGCCTCGTCCACCCCGTGCTCTTCTTCTCGATCAAGACGCACCGGTCGTTCTTCGGCCGCGGGCCGTGGGCGCGGCTGCAGCCGGCGGCCGCGGAGTTCGACCGCCTGATCTACGCCAAGATCCGCGAGCGCCGGGCGCTCCTCGACGGCGGCGAGGCGCCGCGCGAGGACATCATGAGCCTCCTCCTCAGCGCCCGCTACGAGGACGGCGAGGCGATGTCCGAGCGCCACCTCCGCGACACGCTGATCACCCTCCTCTTCGCCGGCCACGAGACCACGGCGGTGGCGATCGCCTGGGCGCTCTACCACGTCTACGGCGACCCCGCGGTGCTCGGCCGCCTGCGCGACGAGCTCGACGCCCTCGGCGACGACCCGAGCCCCGAGGCGATCGCCGACCAGCCCTACCTCAAGGCGGTCTGCCAGGAGACCCTGCGGATCCACCCGGTCGTGCCCGACGTCATCCGCACGGTCCGCGACGACTTCGACCTCGACGGCTACACGATCCCCGCCGGCAAGGGCGTCGCCGTGGCGATCAACGTCGTCCACGGCGACCCCGAGATCTACCCCGAGCCCGAGCGCTTCAAGCCCGAGCGCTTCATCGACGACAAGCCCGGCCTGTGGACCTGGATCCCCTTCGGCGGCGGCCACCGCCGGT
>JAGQIT010000713.1 GCA_020431135.1 Myxococcales bacterium
CGCGTCGGGCCGAGCGCGCCGGCCTCGCGCTGCGCCTCAGGCACGCCCTCCGGGCGCCGACGATCGAGCGCCGCGCGACCCCGCCGGCGGCGGAGTTCTTCGCCCGCTACTGGGAGACCAACACGCCGGTGATCCTCACGGACCTCGTCCGCGCGTGGCCGGCCTTCGGCCGCTGGGGGCCGGACTACTTCCGGAGAAAATTCGGCGAGGTCGAGGTCGAGTTCGAGGCGGAGCGCGGCGGAGATCGGGACTGCGACGCCAACTTCGCCGCGTATCGCCGCGTCGGTCGCTTCGCCGACTACGTCGATCGCGTCGTCGCGGCGGCCCCCGGCAACGACCTCTACACGATCGCCAACAACCACAACCTCCGGCGCCCGGGGCTGCGCCCGCTCTTTGACGACCTCCGCCTGCCCGCGGGGTACTTCGCCGAGGACCGCCTAGGCGGCGGCGCGGCGCTGTGGTTCGGCCCCGCTGGCACGGTGACCAGCCTCCACCACGACACCTCGAACATCCTCTTTTGCCAGGTCCTCGGTCGCAAGCGCCTGCGCCTCGGGGCCCCCGGCGACCCGGCGCTCCTCGACGCGGCGCGCGGCGTCTACTCGCGGATCGACCCCGAGGATCCGGCGCTCGCGCGGGTCGAGGACGGCGGACCCCACCTCTTCGACGTCGAGCTCGCGGCCGGCGAGGCGCTCTTCCTCCCCGTCGGTTGGTGGCACCACGTCCGCGCCCTCGACCTCAGCGTCAGCGTCGCGCTCAACGCCTTCAGCCGCGCCAACAGCTACCCCTGGTACGTCCCCGGGGCGCGCTGAGATGTCACAGAGGAGGCGCTCCGCGGGGTCCCACGGCGCTAGGCGCCTAGGGTATCTTCGCCAGCATGACGAGCGCAAATGAGCGGACCGAACGCCGCCTCGTGATCTCGGAGTCGACCCAGTCGGCGATCGCCCAGCTCCTCGCGGTCGAGAGCTGGCTCGCGTCGGGGGGCAAGCGCGGCACCCTGATGCCCCCGCTGCGCGACTACACCGTCGAGCTCAGCGCCGTCGCGGCGGCCGAGGAGGCGATCGACGGCCGCCTCAGCGACGAGGCCCTGGCGATCTTCGCCGCCGGCAGCGAGTTCCTCGCCGAGCGCTACGGGATGCGCCTCGGCATGGTCGGCGCCAACACGGAGGACGCCCACGCGGCCGGCGTGCCGAAGTCGCTTGTCGCGGTCGGGGTCGACGGCGGCGCCTTCCTCTGCCTGCCGGCGACGCCGGCCCTCGGCGAGCGGCCGCGCCTGGTGATCGCCTCGAACGGCGGCACGAGCACGCGCCGCGAGCCCCTCGAGCGCTGGCTCCTCGACCGCGTCGACGAGGCCCTCGACGACCTCGAGCTCAGCGAGGCCGACCAGCGCCGCCTCGACGGCGACGAGGTGCTCCAGCGCTTCGTCCCGGAGCTCGTCGCCAGCGCCGAGACGCCCGCGGCGGAGAACCTCGCGCGCCGGGTGAAGCACGCGAAGTTCGGCGTCGGCTCGGTCATCCGTGAGGTCCTCGGCGGGCCTGAGCCGAAGCTCGAGATCGAGTTCGACAGCGGCGACAAGCGGGTGCTCCTGGCGCGCTTCGTCTCCGACGTCAGTCGCGCGAGCTGAGCCCGTCCCTTCGCGGGGGCGGGGCGGCGAAGAGCGGGCGCAGGTACGGCCTGTCGCCCGCTCTCTCGTGTTGAGCTGGGCGCAGCCGCGGCGTCGTCTCCCTCGGCCTCCGCGCGGCTCGACGCGGGTGTGCGTGGCTCCACCCCGCGGAGCGGAGTCCCCCTAAAAAGCCCCGCGCAGGACCATCGCGGCGCCCCCTGGCGTCGGCGCCGGGGCGATCGCGTAGCCGGGCAGGCGGCGCCGGAGGTTGCGCTCGTGGGCGGCGATCATCCCGAGGTCGAAGGCCATCAAGAAGGCGCCCTGGAGGATCACGGCGCCGCCGTAGCCGACGACGCGCGGGCTCTCGAGGTCCTTGCCGATCTCCCAGGTCGCGTAGCCGCCGAGCATGTAGACGACGTCGAGGAGGGCGTTGATCGCGAAGACCCGCTGCGTCTTGGCGATCTCCCCGGCGACGCCGAAGCGGCGGCCGATGACGGCGCGCTCGCGGCGGGCGTTGGCCAGGCCGATCGCCCCGAGGGTCAGGTTCACCGTGTTCCACATCGCGTTCATCTGGTGGGCGTAGCGCAGCGGGTCGCCGCGCTCGGTCGCCAGGTTGCCGGCGACGCCGCCGACGATGTTGGCGATCGACCAGCCGGTCAGGGTCGCCATGCCTGCCGTCTGGATCCGCCGCTGTCGGAGGTCGAGGAGGACGAGGTACGGCGGGACGTAGACGCGCTCGCTGTCGGCGGGGAGCGCCGCGGCGGTCGGGCTCGACGGCGCGGTCGGGCTCGCGGCGACGAGCGCCGCCGCGACGGCGATGGCGAGGCTGGCGGTCGGCACGGCCCCAGCGTCGCCCGCAGACCGGCGCGGCGCAAGGCTGCGGCGGGCGCGGCTTCGGCCGCGTCGCCGACGGCCTACTCGAAGAAGACGACCCAGCCGTCGCTGGGATTGATCCCGCGGAGCTGGGCGAGGGCGTGGCGGCAGCCGTTGTGGACCAGGCTGTGCACCCAGTCGTGGTTGTCGTAGTTCTCCTCGGTGATCTGGACGGTGTCGGCGGCGAGGGTGTCGGCGTCGATGCGCGCGTAGTGGATCTTCGACGCGCCGTCCGCGGTCTCGTGCCAGGCGACGGTGTAGCGCTCGCCGTCGTGGACGATCGACGCGTCGTTCGAGTAGATCGCGTCGTCGCCGAGGTGGAGGTGGTCGCTGACGACGCCGCCCTTCACGGTGGCGAAGCGCAGGTTGAAGTGGTCGTCGAAGTCCCAGTGGCCCCAGGCGACGCCGTAGCTCGCGCCGTCCCAGGCGACGACGCCGCGGGAGAAGCGGCCCTGATCGAGCTTCGTCCGCGTCGGCGTACCGTCGGCCGCGAGCTCGCTGAGGTAGACGTCGATCGCGTTCGGGCCGTACTCCGCCCAGACGATCGCGTAGTGGTCGTCGACCCAGATCAGCGGGTTGGCCCAGTCGGAGATCTGCGTCGACACGTTGGTCGCGGTCGTCGTCAGCAGCTTCTTCGAGCCGTCGACCCAGTCGCCGTCGGCGCTGACGCGGCCGAAGTAGAGGCGCGCGTGGACGATCCCCGGCTCGTTCGGGTCGATGTCGAACTTCTCCTCGAAGACGAGGCCCCACTCCGCGGCGACCGGGTTCCAGGCGACGGCGATCGCCCCGTGGCTGCGGCCCTCGCGGGGGATCGGCGCGGCGCCGATGATCGCCAGGGTGTCGTCGGCGTTGATGTCGGCGATGACGAGCTCGCCCTTGGCCCCCTTGTCGACCTGGACGGAGGTCGCCGCGGCGTAGCGCTGGCCGTTGGTCGCGCGGTGGCGCCAGATGGCGGGCTCGACCAGCGACGCGTCGCCGACGACCGCGCCCTCGAGGTCGAGCTTGACGAGGTGGGTCTCGAAGCCGCCGTCGCTCGTCATGTAGAAGAGGTGGTAGCCGTCGTCGCGGACGAAGAGGGTCGGGCGGCTCTCGGAGATGTCGGCGGTCAGCGGCTTCGCCGTGGCGTCGGGGAGGTCGACGCACTCGATGCCGCCGGTCGTGCCGGTGTCGGTGTCGGTGTCGGTGTCGTCTCCGGTCGTGGTGGTGTCGCCCGTGGTGTCGCCGGAGGTGTTCGTCCCGTCGGTCCCGTCGGTCCCGTCGGTCGCGGAGTCGCCCGTGGTCGCGGAGTCGCCGGTGGTGGCGCTGTCGCTGTCGGACTCGCTCGTCGCGTCGCCGCTGGTCGTGCCGGTGCCGGTGCCGGTGGTGCCGGTCCCGCTCGCGCTCGCGGAGGCGGAGGCAGAGGCGGAGGCGCTGCCGGCCGAGGCCGTCGCCGACGTCCCTTCGCTGTCGCCCGTGCTCGCGCTCGTCGCCTCGCTGTCCCCCTGGGCGCCGTCGTCGCCGTTGCAGCTGAGGGCGAGGCCGAGGCTGAGGGAGAGGAGGAGGGGGGCGCTCGCGCTGAGGATCCGACGGGCTCGCATCGCCACCCTCTACCCGAGCCCGATCGCCGAGAACAAGCCGTGAAGCGCCGGAGTTCGACGTTCTGCTTGTTTGTGTAGTTGGGACTACGGAGTGAGCTGATCTTCGCCGCCCGGGAAGCAGCGGGCGATCACCTCGAGCGCACCCGCCGGATCGCAGCCGTAGATCCCGGCGCCGTAGGCCGGGTTGACCTCGACCGTCGCCCAGCCGCGGCCGGCGATCTCGCCGACGTCCAGGACCACCGCCGCCGGCAGGTCGACGGCCGGGTCGGCGAGGAGGCGGGCGACGAAGGCCTCGGCGGCCGCGCGCTCGGCCTCGGACCACGGGAAGTCGCCGGCCTCGCCGCGCGCGAGCTCGCCGTCGCGGGCGTAGATCGACGCCGCCCGCAGCCTGCGCTCGGCGACGAAGCAGCGGACCTCGAGGCGCCAGCGGACCGGCTCGGAGATCAACGTCGGGGTGCTCTCGTCGAGGCCCGCGTGGCGCGGCAGGCCCGCGCCGCCGTCGGCGTAGACCTGGGCCGGGAAGCACTTGTCGTCCGCCGGCTTGATGAACGCGGGGCCCGGCGCGGAGCGAGCCTGACCGAGGGTCAAGAAATCTACCTTGCGCAGGCGATAGGCCTCAGGGAGCCGCGCGAGCCAGTCTAGGCCGGGTTGGAGCGGCTCGATGCCGAGGGCGCCGGCGACCGCCTCGACGAAGAGCGGCTCGCCGTAGATCGCGATCGGCGGGCGCAGGGTCGCGGCGGGCGGCGGCCGCCAGCGCTGGAGGCGGACGACCTCCCAGCCGGCGGCGAGGGCCGCGGCCCGGAGGAGGCGGGTGTCCTCGACCTGGCGAGGGGTGAGGAGGAGCGTCGGCATCGGGGCTCGTCGCAGTATGCGACACGCGACAGACGACGCGCGACGGTCGAGGCCGAGCCGCGCGGGCCGCAGCGGACGCCCAGCGCCGCTACGATGCACCGACTCCGCCGAGAGGACCCGAGCTGTGAGCGACGACGTCATCGACCTCTACGAGCGCCACGCCGCGGCGTACGACGGGCTGCGCAGCCGCTCGCGGATGGAGAGCGGGTGGCTCGACCGCTTCGTCGGCCTCGTCGGCCCCGTCGCGTCAGAGCGGGCGATCCTCGACCTCGGCTGCGGCATGGGGGAGCCGATCGCGCGGCACCTCATCGAGCGCGGCTACGCGGTCACGGGCGTCGACAGCTCGGCGTCGATGATCGACCGCTGCCGGCGGCGATTCCCCGCGCAGACGTGGCGGGTCGCGGACATGCGCGAGCTGACGCCCGACGCTCTCGGCGGGCGCCGCTTCGCCGGGATCCTCGCCTGGGACAGCCTCTTCCACCTGAGCCGCGACGACCAGCGCCGCGTTCTCGGGCGGCTCGGCGCCTTCGCGGCGCCCGGGGCGGCGCTCATGTTCACCAGCGGCTCCGAGGAGGGCGAGGCCATCGGCGAGCTGTGCGGCGAGCCGCTCTTCCACGCGAGCCTCGACGCCGACGAGTACCGCCGACGCCTCGCCGACGCCGGCTTCATCGTCCGCGAGCACGTCGTCGCCGATCGGAGCTGCGGCGATCACACGGTGTGGTTGGCGCAGCGCCGCGGCGAGCGCTGAGCCGGCGTGGCGGCGATGGTCCGCGCAAGAGGTGCGCCGCCGTCGAGCGCTTCGAGAGCGGGGGGCGCTCGAAGGCCCTCACGGCCGGGCAGGACCCGCCAGTCGCAAGGGACAGCCCGCGCGGCGAGGGAGCGCGAAGGTCCTGCGCCGCGCCGCGTCGGCGCCTCCGGGCTGCTATCGTCGACGGATGGTCCCCGGTCGCGTCTCCTCGTCGTCACTCCTCTCGGCGGTCGTCGCCTTCGCCCTCGCGGGCTGCACCGGCGGCGGCGAGGGGGACACCAGCGCGTCGACGACGGCGGGGAGCACGGGGAGCACAGGGAGCACCGGGACAGGCAGCGCGTCGATGAGCTCGACCTCGGCGTCGACGACCGACGACGCGACGACCGCGACGACCGCGACGACGACCGACGCGACGACGGCCTCGACGACCTCGAGCACGACGGAGGTCTCGACCTCGGCGAGCACCAGCGCGTCGACCGGCGCGCTCGACCTCCCAGACGACCGCCTGCTCTGCCCGCTCGACATCGCCGCGAACGCCAAGGTCTCGGGGACGACCCCGCTCGGCGACTTCGTCGGCAACTTCGCCTGGCACGGGTGGTACGGGGGCGAGTGCGGCGGCGCCGAGATCTTCCTCCACACGTCGCTCGAGGCGTTCACCGACGCGCTCCAGAAGGATCCGTGGGAGCCGGCGGCGAGCGGCGTGACCCTGTGGTTCGGCACCCCGGAGTGGAGCCCGATCGACTGGATCGGCACCGCGCCGATCGCCGTCCGTGTCTACGACGCCGACGCGCAGCAGGTCGCCGAGGGGGTCGGCACCGCCACGATCGACATGTCTGAGTTCTTCGTCTGGCCCGAGCCCGGCCTCGACCCGTGGCCGCAGGTCGTCGGCTCCTTCACGGTCGACGACGGCGGCGTGACCCTCAGCGGCGACTTCACGGCGCCGCTGTGCGACGCGCTCGTCATCCTCTGTCCGTAGCGGCCGCCTGGTCCGAGGGTCGACGGGTTCATGGCCGCGCTGCGCCGCCACGGCTCGCCGCGCGCGGCGCCGATGAGCCGAGCTGTCGCGGTTCGTTCGCCGCGTCGCGCGAGCTCTGACGCCGGCCTGGCGTCGCCGGCTCAGCGGCGGCCGCGTCGGCGCATCCGCACGCCCGTCGACGGGCCCATCGTCACGTTGCGCCGGGTCAGCCGCGGCTCCTCGGGCTCGAGGACCTCGAGGTCGTAGCGCTGGACGATCGTCGCCAGGACGAGCGCGAGCTCGTAGGTCGCGAAGGCGGCGCCGATGCACCGGCGGTGGCCGCCGCCGAAGGG
>JAGQIT010000052.1 GCA_020431135.1 Myxococcales bacterium
CCGCGCTGTCGTTCCCCGCGCTGTCACCCGCGCTGTCGCCACTGTCCGCCGTATCCTCCGCGCCGAGCCCCTCGGGATCGGGCTCGTCCTCACCGCACGCTGGCAGGAGGAGCAAGCTAGCGACCGCCAAGGTCGAGGAGAAACCACCCAATTTCCGAAAACCCATGCTTCCCATCACGTCGTCGACACTGTGGGTTGTGCCCCCCACACGCACCAGCGCAACGGATGCCCCTGCCCCCACCGATGCGCGCAACGCCTGCGAACGCCACGCTTGCGCCCTCCTCCTCAGAAGACTCGCGTCTGCGCTCGAATCTGTCCTGAATGGTTGACGTGCGCCCCGTCGCGGGGCGAGGGTCTCCAACGGAGGAGAGCGACCATGAAGTACCGCCATCTCGGCAGCAGCGGCGTGCGAGTCAGCCAGATCTGCCTCGGCACCATGTCCTTCGGCGATCAGTGGGGCTTCGGCGCCAGCCCCGAGGCCAGCCACAGCGTCCTCAAGGCCTTCGCCGACGCCGGCGGCAATTTCATCGACACGGCGAACAAGTACCACGGCGGCCAGACCGAGGAGATCGTCGGCGAGTTCGTCGCTAGCGACCGCGACTACTGGGTGCTGGCGACCAAGTACACCCTGAGCATGCGCGCCGACGATCCGAACGCCTGCGGCAACGGCCGCAAGAACATGCGGCGCGCGGTCGAGGCGAGCCTCAGGCGCCTGCGCACCGACTACATCGATCTCCTCTGGGTCCACGCCTGGGACTTCTGCACCGGCGTCGACGAGGTCATGCGCGGCCTCGACGACCTCGTCCGCGAGGGCAAGGTCAACTACGTCGGGATCAGCGACGCGCCGGCCTGGGTCGTCGCCCACGCCAACACCGTCGCCGACCTCCGCGGCTGGAGCCGCTTCATCGGCCTGCAGATCCAGTGGAGCCTGTGCGAGCGCACCGTCGAGCGCGAGCTCGTGCCGATGGCCCGCGCCTTCGACATCGGCGTCACCCCCTGGGGCCCGCTGCACGCCGGCGTGCTCACCGGCAAGTACACCCGCGGCCACGGCCCGGGCGACAGCAAGCGCGCCGCCTTCAACGAGAGCCGCCTGACCGAGCGCAACCTCGAGATCGCCCGCACCGTCGACGCCGTCGCCGACGAGCTCGGCGTCACCTCCGCCCAGGTCGCCGTCGCCTGGCTCGAGCACCAGGGCGCGGACGTCTTCCCGATCGTCGGCGCGCGCAAGCCCGAGCAGATCGTCGACGTCCTCGGCAGCGTCGACGTCGCGCTCACCGCCGACCAGCGCGCCCGCCTCGACGAGGTCAGCGCGATCTCCCTGGGCTTCCCCCACGACTTCGTCGGCTCGGGGGCGCGCTCGGTGATCTTCGGCGAGGTCGGCGACAAGCTCGAGCCGCCGAAGCCGCGGGGCTAGGCTAGGTCCGCGCGGCTGGACGGGCTCCTCGACGCGGAGCTCGTCCAGCCGCGCACCACGGGCCGCAAGGCGCCCCGTGCGGGTCGCCCTGCGCCCGGTCGCGTGCTCCATCAGAGCGGCCGCACGGGCACGCAGAGGTCGAGCACGATCTTCCCCTCCGGGTGCTCACGCGGGCTGACGATCATGACCTCATAGCAGGGTCGATCGTCCGGCTGATAGCCGCTCTGCGGCAGCCAGCCGCCGCACACCGCGTCCCAGGCGGCGGCGATCTGCTCGCGCTCGATCTCGACGCGGGCGACCGCGTAGCGGCCCCCGGGGATCGTCATCGTCCCGAACTCGCCCTCCGCCTGCGCGTCCTCCGGGGCGGAGAAGCAGACGCTGAGCCGGAGTTTGTCGCTGTCGGTGATCGACGGGTTGTCGTGGGCGACGAGGATCACCCGACTGTCGCTATCGACATAGCCGCGGGGGATCGCCCAGCGCTGGAGCTTGGCCACGAGCTTGGGGACCAGATCGACCTGGCCGTAGGGCCCCGTGTGCCGGAGATAGACGACGCTCTGCGCGTCGCGCTCGGCGACCTCGATCGTCGCCGTCAGGCCGTTCTTCGTGATTGTTGCTTCGTTCTTCGCAGACATCGATAACCTCCACGTCGGGTTGTTCGTCTGCGGATCGAGATAGCAGTCGCTGATCGTCACGGCCTCGCCTGGCTTGCGGAGCGCTTTGCCGATCTTGCGCTTCGCCTCGCGGATCTTGTCGTGCTCGCCGGCGCGCCAGCGGGTCGCGCTGACGCCGAAGGCCTCCTTGAAGGCGCGGGCGAAGGTCGACGGGCTCGAGAAGCCGCAGTCGAGGGCGACGGCGGTGACGCTCTTCTCGGGATCGCCGAGGAGGGCGGCCGCGGCGCGCTCGAGGCGCACGCGCTGGACGAACTGGCCGATCGTCTCGCCGACGAGGGCGCTGAAGATCCGATGGAAGTGGTAGGGCGAGAAGTTGGCGACCTCGGCGAGCTCCGCGAGGCTGAGCCGGCGATCGAGGTTGCCCTCGACGTGGTCGATGACCCGGTTGACGCGGGCGACGTACTCCGCCCGCGAGTCCCCCTCGCGAGTCACCGGCCGCGCCCCGTACGCGCCGCGCGGGCGCCCGGTGCGGGCCGGTGACGGCGCTTTTCCGGCGCGGAGAAGGCCCTACTCCTCGCTGTCGTCGGCGGGCGCCTCGTCGTCGTCGGCCTCGACCTCGTCGTCGGCCTCCGCGTCGATCTCCGCGTCGAGGTCATCGTCCTCGGCGGCCGCGACCGCGTCGTTGGCCTCGCCGGCCTCCTCGTCGTCGGGGTCGACGATCCGCTCGATCGCCACGACCCGCTCCTCGTCGTTGGTGCGGATCACCCGGACGCCCTGGGTGTTGCGGCTCATCTCGGAGATCCCGGCGACCGGGGTGCGGATGACCTTGCCGCCGCTGGTGACGACCATGATCTGGTCCTCCTCGCGGACGAGGAGGGTGGCGACGACCGGCCCGTTGCGCTTCGTCACCTTGATGGTGATGAGGCCCTTGCCGGCGCGGTTCTGCGGCCGGTACTCGCTCGCCGGCGTCCGCTTGCCGTAGCCGTTCTCGCACATCGTCAGCAGCCAGCCCTCGGAGTCGGGGTTGAGGACCGTCATGCTCGCCAGGGTCGCGCCGTCGTCGAGCTTGAGGCCGCGGACGCCGCGGGCGGTCCGCCCCATCGGCCGGACGTCGTTCTCGTCGAAGCGGATCGCCATGCCGTTCGACGACGTCATGAGGATCTGCTGCTTGCCGTTGGTCAGGCGCGCGTCGATGAGCTGATCGTCGTCCTCGATCGTCGCCGCGATGATCCCGTTCGAGCGGATGTTGTCGAAGTCGCTGAGGCGGGTGCGCTTGATGTAGCCGTTGCCCGTCGTCATCACGACGTAGTGCTCGTCGTCCTCGACGTCCTCCTCGCGGTACGGGACCATGTCGAGGACGCGCTCGCCGTCGCGGAGGTCGAGGAAGTTGATGAACGCCTTGCCGGCGCGCTCGCGGCGGCCGAGCGGCAGCTCGTAGACCCGCTTGCGGAAGACGCGGCCGGTGTTCGTGAAGATCAGGATGTAGGCGTGCGCCGAGGCCTCAAAGAGCTCGGTGACGAAGTCGGTCGCGTCGCGGCCGGTGCCCCCCTTCACGCCGACGCCGCCGCGCGCCTGGACCCGATACTCGTCCGAGGGCAGGCGCTTGACGTAGCCGTTGTTGGTGACCATCACGATCATGCTCTCGTCGGCGACCAGGTCGATCGCCGCGATCTCGCCCTCGTCGTCGAGGATCTCGGTGCGGCGGCCGTCGCCGTAGTTGGTGAGCACCTCCTCGAGCTCGTCGCGGATGACCTGCATGAGCAGCGCCGGGTCGGCGAGGATCGCCTCGAGGCGGGTGATGATCCCGCACAGCTCCTTGTACTCCGCCTCGACCTTCTCGCGCTCGAGGCCGGTGAGCCGCTGCAGGCGCATGTCGAGGATCGCCTTCGCCTGGCGCTCGCTGAGGTGGTAGGGCTTGCCGCGGGCGGCCTCGACCTCGGCGGCCGGGCGATCGCAGCGCTCGAGGAAGCCGGCGCAGCCCCTCAGCGGCTCGGCGATGAGGTCCGCCTTCGCCTGCTCCGGGTCGGCGGCGGCGCGGATGATCTCGATGATCCGGTCGATCGAGTCGATGGCGACGCCGACGCCCTCGACGATCTCGCGGCGCTCCGCCGCCTTGCGCAGCTCGTAGCGCGAGCGCCGGGTGACCACCGTGCGCCGGTGGTCGATGAAGTTCTCGAGGCACTGCTTGAGGGTCAGCAGCTGCGGCCGACCGTTGACGATGGCGATCATGTTGACGCCGAAGTTCGTCTGGAGGTCGGTGCTCTTGTAGAGGTTGTTGAGGACGATCTGCGCCGAGGCGTCGCGCTTGATCTGGATCCAGATCCGCATGCCCGTGCGGTCAGAGTAGTCCTGGATGTCGCTGATCCCCTCGATCCGCTTGTCGCGGACGAGGTCGGCGATCCGCGAGATCAGCTTCACCTTGTTGACCTGGTAGGGGATCTCGGTGATGACGATCGACTCGCGGCCCTTGGCGTCCTCCTCGATCTCGCACTTCGCGCGCAGGGTGACGCTGCCGCGGCCGGTCGCGTAGGCCGAGTGGATCCCCTGGCGGCCGATGATGTAGCCCGCGGTCGGGAAGTCCGGGCCGGTGACGATCTTCATCAGGTCGGCGACCTGGAGCTTGGGGTTCTCGATCAGGGCGATGCAGGCGCGGACGCACTCCGTGAGGTTGTGCGGCGGGATGTTCGTCGCCATGCCGACGGCGATGCCGACGGCGCCGTTGAGCAGGAGGTTCGGCACCTTGGTCGGCAGGACGCCGGGCTCGAACTCCTTGTCGTCGTAGTTCGGGACCCAGTCGACGGTGTCCTTCTCGAGGTCGGCGAGGAGCTCCGAGGCGAGCTTCTCCATCCGGACCTCGGTGTAGCGCATGGCCGCCGCGGCGTCGCCGTCGATCGAGCCGAAGTTGCCCTGACCGTCGACCAGCGGGTAGCGCATGGCGAAGTCCTGGGCGAGGCGGACGAGCGCGTCATAGACCGCCGAGTCGCCGTGCGGGTGGTACTTGCCGATCACGTCACCGACCACGCGCGCAGACTTCTTGTACGCCTGCGTGTGCGTGTTCTTGAGCTGGTGCATCGCGTAGAGGATCCGCCGATGCACCGGCTTGAGCCCGTCGCGCACGTCCGGGAGCGCGCGGGAGATGATGACGCTCATCGCGTAGTCCAGGAAGGAGCTACGCATCTCGTCTTCGATGTTGAGGGCCGTCTTGGTCTCCGCCATGGGTCTTGCCGGCGCGGAGTCTACCGTCTCTGGGGCCCCGCGGCTACGCCGTTCTAGGGCGCCGAACCCCGCAATTTCTGGCGTTTTTCGCGGCCTGGCCCGGTCGCGGTCGGCGGTCGCCGGGGGCCCTCCCCCCCACCTTTCGCGGACCCGGCCCGGAGGTCGCCGACCTCCGCCGCCGCGATCGCGGTGCGCAGCTCGCTTCGCGGCCCGACGCGAGGCCCTTGCGCATGCAAATCAGCGGCGGATCCTCGAACACTGACAGCGACATCGCGGCTTTACGGCGTTCGTACGCCATTGCCCCCGATGGCCCCCAACACCCGCGTAGCGCGGCGTCCACAGACATTTGCCCTTGTCCGGCCCAGGGGCCTCGGTCATGATCAAATAGCTAGGAGGTGTGTATGGAATCAACGTGGTTTGTCGTCGCCGATCGTGCCGGAGCTCAGGTCTATGAGGTCGCCGGATCGAAGATGAGGCCCACCCTGCGTCCGCTCGAGTCCCTGACCCATTCGGAGGTCCGCGAACACGACGACAGCGCCGGCTCGTCGAGCTCCCACCAGCTGATGCTCGACACCAGCGGAGCCGACGCGGAGAAGGACCGCCGCTTCGTCCGTCAGGTCGTCGATCACCTCCACCAGGCCCGCCACCGCCGGGCCTTCTCGCGCCTGCTGATCGCCGCGCCGGCGGACTTCGTCGGCCACGTCCGCGACATGTCGAAGCGCAGCCTGTCGACGGCGATCCACCGCGAGATCATCGGCGACTACACCCACGACACGCCGCGCGCGCTGACCGAGCGGATGCGGCGCAAGAACTGGCTCGACTGAGCCGCGCGCCCCCGTTCGCGGGGCGCGGAGACGGGCGGCGACCTGCGAGGGGCGCCGCCCGTGCCATACTCAGGGCTCGATGCCCTGCCTCGGAGCCTTGGCCGCGCTCGTCACCGCCGCCCCCGGCGACGCCGCGCGGACGGTCGGCCGCGACGTCAGCTCGCAGCTCGGCTCGAACCTCGGC
>JAGQIT010000714.1:0-234 GCA_020431135.1 Myxococcales bacterium
GGCGGCGTACCGTCGGTCGTCGGCGCGACGATCGTCGCGGCCGGCGCGGCGCAGGCGAGGCCGAGGGCGCAGGTCGCAGCGAGCGCCACGCCGAGCGATCGTCGCCGACCGCGTGCGGGCGACATGCGGCGGGCGGTGGTGTGCTTCCCTGAGAACGTGCTCGCGGAGCGCTCGGCCATCGTCGGCGAGTGTCGCACGGGCGCGGACGCCGGCAAGTCGCCGCGCTCGACGGCG
>JAGQIT010000714.1:245-6604 GCA_020431135.1 Myxococcales bacterium
TCTCGGGCTGTCTCGGGCTGTCTCGTCGACGCTGCCGTGCGCCGGGCCTTCCCCACCTGCGCTGCGCCGGACGTCGATCGCGAGCTCGTCGCGGACGCGTCGGCAGTGGGGGCGGCGTCCCCCGGAATCCTCCACCTGTCCCCACGCGCTTCGCGTACGCAGCGAAAATTACGATGTCTCAATTACTCGGCGCTCTCACGTTGAGCGGCGTCCGACCACCGCGGATCCCTCGAGCACCTCCGGCGCGAGACTAGTCGGCGCTCGCGGGCCCCTGCTAGTGTCACGCCGATGTCGACCCGCCGCGCCCGCACCGTCGTTCTCGCCGTCGCCGCCCTCTGCCTCGCCTGCCCGCCGCTCGAGGAGGGCGAGGTCGCGTCGAACACCCAAGGCCTGTCGACCACCGGCACCGACACGGCGACGACCGACACGACGACCGCGACGACCGCGTCGGAGACCACCGGCACGACCACCGGCGACAGCGTCGATCCGCCGACGCCGGGGCCGCTCAAGGCCGGCGTCGCGCTCGGCTACCTCGAGGGCCCCGTCGGCGTGTCGATGGCCGGCTACGGCCTCCGCGCGGTCACGAACGACACCCCCTGGAACGACGTGCTCAACGGCTCACGCGGCTTCCACGGCGTCCCGTCGATCAAGGTCATGGCCCTCGAGGCAGGCGGCGAGCGCCTCGTCCTCGTCAAGCTGCCGACCATGAGCTCCGAGGCGTCGCTCACCGAGGGCACCGCCGACAAGCTGCAGGCGCTCTACGGCATCGACCTGCGCGGCCGCATCATCACCGGCGCGACCCACTCGCACCACACCCAGGCCCGCTACTGGCGGCTCCCCGACGCCCTCGGCCTCGTCGGCGCCGACTCGCCTGACGAGGAGGTGATCGACCGCATGACCACCGCCTTCGCCGAGACGATCAAGGCGGCGCTCGACGACCTCGGCCCGGCCGAGTGGGCCTACGGCTGGGCCGACGACTGGGACCCCGAGGACCACGTCTACCGCGACCGCCGCGGCGAGAACGACCCGACCTACGGCAAGGACCCGCGCCTCACGCTCCTCGCCGTCCGCCGCCCCGGCGGCCAGCCCTTGGCGACGATCATCAACTTCGCCACCCACGGCACGCTCTTCGACAGCGACAACGAGCTCCTCACCGAGGACGCCGCCGGCTTCGAGGCGATCGTCGAGGACGCCTTCTACGCGAAGAACGGCGCGCCGCTCCTCGGCATGTTCATCCAGTCCGGGGGCGGCGACGCGTCGCCGGCCGGCGGCCACCTCGGCCACCGCGACCCGCAGAAGATCGAGATGATCGGCCACGCCGCGGCGCCGGCGATCCTCGACCTCCTCGGCGGCCTCGAGTGGAGGGATGAGGCCGCGCTGCGCGTCCGCTCGCAGCGGATCGACCTGAGCTACGAGCGCTTCGGCTACGACCAAAACGGCGAGTTCATGTCGAAGGCCGGCCTCCCCTACACCTGGGGCGCCTGGCAGTGCAAGGGCGACGGGGTCGACGACGCCAACCCGGAGACCAGCCTCGAGGGCAAGCCGAAGGAGTGCACCGACGTCGGCGCGCTCCTCGAGAGCCTCGGCGAGACCCTGCCCAACGGCGAGGTCCACCAGGTCTACCTCAGCGCCGCGCTCCTCGACGACCTCGCGCTCGTCAGCCTCCCAGGCGAGCCGACCTTCTCGGTGATCAAGTACCTGCGCGCGTCGCTCGGCGAGCGCGGCCTCGACCCGCTCGCCTTCGGCTACTCGCAGGATCACCTCCTCTACCTCACCCACCCCGACGACTGGTTCCAGGGCGGCTACGAGACCGAGATGAGCCTGTGGGGCCCCTACGCCGCCAAGACCCTCGTCGACGCCCAGATGGACTTCGTCGACGCGCTCCGCGCCGCGCCCGGCCCCGCCTTCGTCGAGGAGAGCCCCAACCTCTCGCTGCCCGAGCCCTTCGACCCGCGCGCCTACGAGAAGAGCACCGACGCCGGGATCATCCTCGAGGAGCCGGCGAAGGCCGGCGCCCGCCTCGACACGATCTACTTCGCCTGGGGCGGCGGCGACCCGAACCTCGACGCCCCGCACGTGGTGCTCGAGCGCCTCGAGGGCGGCGTCTTCACGCCGGTGCCGTCGCCGAGCGGGCGCCCGGGCGAGCACATCGACAACCGCCGCTACCACATGATCACGACCTACGAGCCCGACCCGCCGCCGAAGGGGAAGCTCGCCGAGAGCCGCGCCCACCACTGGCGCGTCGCCTTCGAGCTGCCGATCGACCTTCCCGCCGCGACCTACCGCCTCGCCGCCCGCGGCGACCTCTGGGCCGGCGCCGCCTTCGACACCTACGAGCTCTTCTCCGCCCCCTTCCAGGTCACCTTCGCCGCCAACGTGATCCCCGAGGCGACCCTCAAGGAGGGGATCTTGACGGTCCGCGTCGAGCAGGCGCCGCCGGCCCCCGAGACCCTCCCGGGGACCTCCTGGCTGAGCCGCGGCTATCGCCTCCACGACCCCGGCGTCGGCCCCGACGGCCCGCTGCGCCTGCGCGCGCCGCTGACCGCGACCTTCAACGCCGACGGCGTCGACGACCCGACCCCCTACGAGCTCGTCTTCGACGAGGGCGTCGGCGCCTACGTCTTCGACTACGCCGCGACCGGCCTCGGCACGAGCTCCGTCGAGATGGTGCTCCAGCTCAAGGACGACCTCGAGCCGAGCCCGCTCAAGACCTCCGTTGAGGTGCTCTAGCGGCCCGCTGCGCCGCGCCAGGCTCCGACGCCGTCGAAGCCACGTCGAGACTGCGCAGGCGCCATCCTGTCGCCGAGGACTGGTCAAGGATCGACTCGGCTCGCACGACTCCCATTGTCGCGCGCTCCTCCGTCATGGCGATGTCGCGATGTCATCAGGAGCGCCGACTTCACGTCATTCTGACGGCGCACACCTTCACGACTTTCGACGGCCTCGGCTGACGGCGAGTGCTAGGGTTGTGCACGCCCATGAAAGAACGCTCACGCCATAGAATCGATGCTCGCCGCGCGCTCTCGCCGTTCTCCTCCCGCGCTTGCGCGAGCGCGGCGCTCGTCCTCTGCGTCGGCAGCGGCTGCGCCGGTGATGACGGCGTAGCGACGTCGGCCACGGCGTCCGCGTCGACGGACACCGCGAGCGACACGAGCACCGGGACGACCGCCGACGAGACCACGGGCACAGGCACGGGCACGGGCACGGGCACCTCGACGAGCGCCGGCAGCGACAGCGCGAGCACGAGCACCGGCGGGTCGACGAACGCGACGGACGCGACGGACGCGACCACTGGGGAGACGACCGGCGACACGGACGGCGCCACCTATCTCGTCTCGGGCGCGGTCTACCGCAGCGCCGACCTCGTGTTCGCGCCCGGCAACGATGGCGTCGGCCCCGTGACCGTCGGCCTCGTCAGCGACTGCACCTACCCGCCGGTCCCCTTCGTCTTCGAGACGATCCCCGACGCCGACCTCTCGGATGCGAACGCCAAGGTCGAGTACCTGCTCCCCGCCAGCCCGGGGACCCACTACCTGCTGGCGACCCTCGACGACAACGCGAACGACCTCATCGACTCCGGCGACCTCATCCCGGCCGAGGGCCTCACCCTGAAGTGCGTCGAGGTCGTGATCACGGACGCCGACCTCGAGGGCGTCGACATCGAGCTCGACTTCGTTCTCCCCTGATGCGCCGCCGGCCCTGCTCAGGGGTTGAGGACCGCGTTGTCGATCAGCCGGACCTCGCCGCCGCCGCGGCTCGGGAAGAACACCGCGACGGCGCAGAGGGCGGGGCGCTCGATCGTCTCGACCGGCTCGAGGTCGGCGGCGTCGACGAGCTCGACATAGTCGACGCGGCCGGGGCGGAGGGCCACGCGGGCGCCGGCGATCAGCGCGGCGCTGCGGCGCTCGCCGGCGGCGAAGCGGCGGCGGACCTCGTCCATGAATCCGGGGATCGCCAGGGCGTCCTGGCGGCTGTGCTCGGTGAGGTTGGCGTTGCGGCTCGACATCGCCAGGCCGTCGGTCTCGCGGGCGATCGGCATGCCGACGACCTCACCGCCGAGGCAGAGATCGGCGTGCATCCGCCGGAGGATCGCCAGCTGCTGGTAGTCCTTCTCGCCGAAGATCGCGACGTCCGGGCGGATGAGCCCCCAGAGCTTGGCGACCACCGTGCACACGCCGCGGAAGTGGCCCGGGCGGGCGCGGCCGCAGAGGTGCTGGTCGAGGCCCTCGACCTCGACCCAGGTCCGGCTGCCGGCGTAGAGCTCGCGCGGGTCGGTCGGGCAGAAGGCGACGTCGACCCCGACGCCCGCGGCCTTCTCGAGGTCGCCGGCCTCGTCGCGCGGGTAGGCGTCGAGATCCTCGTTCGGCCCGAACTGCGTCGGGTTGACGAAGATTGAGATCGCCACGGTCCCGTCGGGCCCGGCGCGCCGCCGAGCCTCGCGCATCAGCGACAGGTGGCCGTCGTGGAAGAAGCCCATCGTCGGGACGAAGCCGAGGGGCCCCCGGAGCCCGGCCCGCCAGGCGAGGACCGCGCTGCGCGTGCGGAGGACGATCATTTCGGCCCGTAGCCGCCGCCGGCCGCGACCGCCCGCCGGGGCGCGCGTTTTCCCGAGCCCGAGAAGGAGTGCTCGTCGCCCGGGAAGTCGCGGCCGCGGACCTCGTCGGCGTAGGCCCCGACGGCGTCGCGGACGGTCTGGGCGAGGTCGGCGTAGCGCTTGACGAAGCGCGGCTTGAAGCGGTCCTCGAGGCCGAGGAGGTCCTGGATCACCAGCACCTGGCCGTCGCAGCCGACCCCCGCGCCGATGCCGATGGTCGGGATCTCGAGGGACTCGCTGACCTCGCGGGCGAGGGCGGCCGGGACCCCCTCGATGACCAGGGCGAAGGCGCCGGCCTCCTGGATCCCGAGGGCGTCGCGGCGCAGCCGCTCGGCGGCCTCGTTCTCGCGGGCCTGGACCCGGAAGCCGCCGAACTGGTGGACGCTCTGCGGGGTGAGGCCGAGATGCCCCATCACCGGGATCCCCGCGGCGACGATCCGCCGGATCGCCGCCTCGCGCTCGGGGCCGCCGCCCTCGAGCTTCACCGCCGCGGCCCCGCCCTCCTGGATCAGCCGCCCCGCCGAGAGCAGCGCCTGCTCGGCGCTCACCTGGTAGCTCATGAAGGGGAGATCGGCGACGATGAGGGCCGTCTGGACCACCCGCTGGACGCAGCGGGTGTGGTAGATCATGTGCTCGAGGGTCACCTCGAGGGTGTGGGGGTGGCCCTGCATCACCATCCCGAGGCTGTCGCCGACGAGGATCACGTCGACGCCCGCCTCGTCGATCAGGCGGCCGAACGTCGCGTCGTAGGCGGTGACCATCACGATCGGCTGGCCCTCGCGCTTGAAGCGGACCAGCGCGGGGGCGGTGATCGGCCCGCGTTGGGCCACTGTTTGGGGGTCCTTCGCGGCCTTCGCGGCGTCAACGGGAGCGAGGCTCTTGCTGCTCATGGGCGGGCCAAGGATAGCGCAACCGCAGCAACACCGAACGCCGGCGCGGCGAGCGCGACGAGCCGCCAATCAGAGCCTTTGAAACGCTGAAAAGTGAGCATGCACACGTGCATAAAATGTCTAATTTTCGCCGTGTACCCATGGGTGAACTAACGAACCTACCCGTATCCTCATCTCGTCAGAGCCGGACATCCGCCCCCTCTGCCCCTGGATTTGATGATGCGTCGCCTCTCCTGTTCGTTGCTCACATTCCTCCTGCTGACTGCCTGCAACGGCGACGATGAGGCCTCCTCTGGGAGCGACACGGAGGCCACCGGCGCCACCGAAGGCACGAGCGCCGGGACCGGCGACAGCGACAGCGACACCGGCTCGACGACCGGCGGCACAGGGGACGGGACGACGGGCGGCGAGCCGGGCGGCGACCTGCGCGGGCTCATCGACTTCACCTACAGCCCGGCCGACGCGGCGGTCGACGAGCCGCTCATCGGCATCGCCGGCGCCTACCGGATGGAGACCCTCGCGGTCGACAACCTCTACGCCCTCGCCGGCCTCCAACTCCACCTCCCGAGCGCGCCCGAGGCCCTCGACACGATCGTCGAGTACGCGCCGCTGCCCTTCGACTGGGGCAAGGCCGACACCTGGATCGCCGCCGGCAACGGGATCCGCCTGAGCGCCGCCGACGTCGCCGACGGCCTCGCCTGCCTGACGATGGCCGACGGCGACTACCCGCTCTACCTCGCGGCCGACAGCGCCGCCCTCGACCCCGCGTGCGCCCCGGACCCCGACTCGTGGATCCCGGGGAGCGCCTACGACCTGGCGATCTACGGCGGCGAGCTCTTCGACGACGCGCTCTTCAGCGGCCTCGTCTCGACCCC
>JAGQIT010000715.1 GCA_020431135.1 Myxococcales bacterium
CGATCGTCGCGAGCTGGAGCGGCCGGACGCGGCGGAGGATGGCGCTGCCGAGGCTGAAGAGAACGACCTCCGCGAGGACGCTCACCGTCCAGAGGACGCCGATCCTCCCCTCGCCGATCCCGAGGTCGCGCCAGTGGATCGTCGAGAAGCCGTTGAGCATCCCGTGGCTCGCGTAGAGGAGGGCGGTGGCGGCGAGGAAGTGGAGGAGCCAGCGCCGGCGGAGGAGATCCCGCAGGGGCGGCGGAGCGTCGCGCTCTGTCGCCGGGCGAGGGACGGCCGGCAGGCGCAGCGACGCGAGCACTGCGAAGACGAGGGGGACCAGGAGGATCCACAGGACGCGCGCGGGCGACTGGTCGCGGAGGAGGAGTCCGCCGCAGAGGGCGGCGCCGAGGAAGGCGATCGATCCCCAGCGGCGGATCCGCCCGTAGTCGAGCCCGTAGGTCCCGGCGCTGAGCAGCGTCAGGCTGTCGGCGAGCGGCAGGATCGCGGCCCAGACGGCGCCGCTGAGGACGGCGAGGACGAGGAGGGCGGCGAAGGTGGAGGCGAACGCGTGGAGGCCGAAGGCGATGAGAACGAGCGCGGAGAGCAGGCGGAGCACGCGGCGATGCTCGAAGTCGCCGTCGACGGCGCGGGCGATCACGGGGGCGACCAGCACCCTCATCCACACACCTGTCGCTAAGAGCAGGCCGATCGCGGCGTCGTCCTGGCCGCGATCGGCGAGCCAAAGCGGCCAGTAGGGGACGAAGACCCCCACAGCGGCGAAGAGCGTGCCGAGGTAGAGAGCGAGGGCGCGGCCGACCTTTCCGGCCTCTCGGGTGGACGTTTCGGGCATCGGTTCGCCGCGGCGCTGCGGTCGCCGGAGGATACGCGTGACCTCGAGGTGTGAGAACGGGAAGCCGCGGGGCCGGGCGTGGAGGCGCGCGACAGGTCGAGTTCGCGCCCGCGATAGCGTTGCGAGGATCCCTGATCTTGGGGCTGGAAAACCCCAGCGCGTGTCAGTCTAAGGAGGTGATGAAAGCTCGATTCGCGCTGGTTTCGGTTCTCTTCTTGGTCATGGGGTGTAGCGGCGGGGGCAACACGAGCGACACCGGGGCATCGACGGGCACGACGGGGTCGGCGAGCGACACCGCGAGCTCGGCGACGGCGACGGCGACGGCGACGATGACCGCGGGCTCGGCGACGGACTCCTCGGGGAGCGCGACCGACAGCTCGGGCTCGGCGTCGGCGTCGGCGACCGGGTCGACGACGATGAACGTCACCGCCGGCGAGACCGACAGCACGACCGACTCGGGCACCACCGGGCCGGCGCCGTTCTGCGGCGACAAGTACATCGACCCCGGCGAGCAGTGCGACGACGGCAACCAGGTGAACGAGGACGGCTGCACCAACGAGTGCCAGCTGCCGGTGTGCGGCGACGGCATCGTCCAGGCAGGCGAGGAGTGCGACGACGCCAACGAGGCCAACAACGACGCGTGCACCAACGGCTGCAAGCTGCCGGTGTGCGGCGACGGCGTCCTCCAGCCCGGCGAGGAGTGCGACGCCGGCGAGAACAACGGCCCGGGTTTGGCGTGCAAGGCCGACTGCACCGACAACGTCTGCGGCGACGGCGACAAGGGCCCGGGCGAGGGCTGCGACGACGGCAACGACAACGACAACGACGCGTGCACGAACGACTGTAAGCTCGCGACCTGCGGCGACGGCATCCTCCACGACGGCGAGGAGTGCGACGACGGCAACGACGTCAACAGCGACGCGTGCACCAACGCGTGCACCGACGCCGTCTGCGGCGACAGCTTCATCTACGCGGGCGTCGAGGAGTGCGACGACGGCGGCGACAACTCGAACCAGGCCGCCTGCACGTCGTCGTGCAAGAACGCGGTGTGCGGCGACGGCTACATCTGGTCGGACGTCGAGCAGTGCGACGACGGCGAGAACAACGGCGAGGGCCAGGCGTGCAAGGACGACTGCACGCCGAACGTCTGCGGCGACGGCGTCCTCGGGCCCGAGGAGGGCTGCGACGACGGCAACCTCGTCAGCGGCGACGGCTGCAACTCGATCTGCAACCTGGAGCTGCTGTGCGCCGGCAAGCTCTACGCCTGCGGCAACGGCTTCGATGACGACATGGACGGCAAGGTCGACCTCGATGACCCGGAGTGCACGTCGCCCTGCGATGACGACGAGAGCTCGTTCCAGACCAGCCTCCCGGGCCAGAACAAGGACTGCAAGGCCGACTGCTACTTCGACGCGAACTCGGGCCAGGGCGACGACAAGTGCGTCTGGAACCTCAAGTGCGACCCGGAGAACCCGGGCGCCGACGTCGGCTGCGAGTACGATCCGAACTACAAGATGTGCGACCTCGAGATGCCGCCGGAGTGCCTCAACTTCTGCGTGCCGCTGGTGCCGAACGGCTGCGACTGCTTCGGCTGCTGCCAGATCGCCGGCGACTACTACTACCTCGACTCGAACCCTGACTGCTCGATCGACAACCTCGCGGCCTGCAACAAGTGCACGTTCTTCGACAACTGCAACAACCCCTGCGAGCCGGAGATGTGCGAGCTTTGCTTCGG
>JAGQIT010000716.1 GCA_020431135.1 Myxococcales bacterium
TCGTCTCCATCGAGATGATCGAGGCGGTCGGCGAGGAGTTCTGGCCGGTCTATTTCCGCACCGTCGCCGAGCGCCTGAAGCCCGGCGGCAGGGCGGCGATCCAGGCGATCGCCTGCTCACAGGCCGCGGCCGGCGAGCTCCGCCACAGCGCCCGGAGATCGCGGACCCTCCGGGTCACGGCCGCCTGCGCCCGCGCGAGCTCCCCCGCGGCGAAGGCCGCCGGTCGCCACAGCGCCGGCTCCCCGGCCCTCCGCGTCGACTCGGGCACATCTCGACGCTATCCGCTTTCGCGCGAGATTGCACGGCGCGCGCCCGCACCGCGAAACCCTCGTCAGATCGCGGGGGTCCTTGAGTAATACGAGTATCAGAGTGATATCATCACGAAATCAGGAGAACATCATGGCACCTTCGATCGAGCGACCCGCGCGGACAATCAACGGCTTCCTCGCCCTCCTCGCCTGGCTCGGCCTCGCGGCGCTCGGCGCCTGGCGGGTCTACAGCATCGCCAACGGCGGCGACGTCACGGACGTCTGGCAGCCGATCGTCGTCGCCGTCGCGCTCCTCGTCGCGCTCGGCGGCTTCGCGGTCGTCCAGCCGAACAACGGGCGCGTGCTCCTCTTCTTCGGCCGCTACATCGGCTCGATCACCGAGGCCGGCTTCCACTTCGCCAACCCGCTGGCGACGATGCGCCCGGTGAGCCTGCGCGTCCACAACTTCGACTCGGAGACCCTCAAGGTGAACGACGCCCGCGGCAACCCGGTCGACATCGCCGCGGTCGTCGTCTGGCGGGTGACCGAGAGCGCAAAGGCGCTGCTCGAGGTCGAGGACTACCGCGGCTTCGTGTCGATCCAGGCCGAGACGGCGATCCGCTCGGTCGCCCAGCGCTTCCCCTACGACAGCCACCACGACGCGCACGACGAGCACGACGCCGAGCCCGGGCCGTCGCTGCGCGGGTCGCCGGATGAGGTCAACGAGGCGCTGCTGCGCGAGCTCCAGGAGCGCCTCAACGTCGCCGGCGTGACGATCCTCGACGTCCGCCTCAGCCACCTCGCCTACTCGCCGGAGATCGCCGGGGCGATGCTCCGCCGCCAGCAGGCCGAGGCCGTCGTCGCCGCCCGCCGGCAGATCGTCGAGGGCGCCGTGAGCATGGTCGAGATGGGCCTCCAGCGCCTCGAGGCCAACGGCGTCGTCACCCTCGACGAGGAGCGCAAGGCGTCGATGATCAACAACCTCCTGGTCGCCCTCGTCGCCGACCGCGAGGCCCAGCCGGTGATCAACACCGGGTCGCTCTACTCCTGAGCGGCGAGAGGCAAAGCACGAGATGGCCGCGAAGAAGCGCTTCCTCCTGCGCATGGATCCCAAGCTCTGGGTCGCCCTCGAGCGCTGGGCCGCCGAGGATCTGCGGAGCATCAACGGCCAGATCGAGTTCCTGCTCACGCAGGCGGCGCGCCGCGCCGGGCGTCTGAAGGCGCCCGGCGGCGGCGACGATCCCTACCGCGGCGCGCCGGAGAGCGCTGCGGACGAAGCGGACGACGAGGACGACGACGGCGCGTAGGCGTCGAGCTCTGCCAGCGACGGCGCTCCGCAGACGTAGAATCGTCCGGCCGTGGCCGCCCCAAGAGACAGGAAGCCCGCCCGCGCCCGCCCGCGCCTCAGCTCGCGGGCGCCGCGGTGGCTGACGTTGATCGCGCGCGCGGCGTGTCTCCTCCCGCTGTCGGCCGGGGCCTCTGCGCCGACGACGACCGAGGGCCCGATGCAGCGCCGCGCGCCCTACCTCTACGCGTCCCCTGGCGGCGTCGCCTACAGCGAAGGGGCGCTCTTCGCCTGGGGCCTCGGCGCGGGCCTCTTCCTGCCGCAGGGCGACCTCCTGCTGACCGCGGGCGGCTTCGTCGAGCACCAGCTCATTCGCCGGTCGAACCCCGGCGCGCCGGTCCCCCGCGTCCACGTCGACGTCCTCAGCGGCGGCGCCGAGCTGCGGCTCGGTCGCGCGCGCCAGCGGGTCTTCGGCTACGGCGTCTTCCGTGCGGGCGCCGAGCTCGTCTTCAACGCCTTTCCGGACAGCGCGGGCTACGCCCGCAGCAGCGTCCTGACGAGCGCTGGCGGCGGCCTCCTCGTGGCGCTCGGTCGCTTCGTCCGCGTCGGCGGCGAGGTGATCGGCAACGCGACATGGTTCGTCCACTTCGCCGACCCGTCGGGCGATCCGCCGCCCGTCTGGGGGAACCTGGTCGCGCGCGCGCTCATCGGCTTCCAATACTGATACGGGCGGCGAACAGGCGACCTCGCGCCCCCGCGGTCTGCGATGATGGGGCGTGCCCCGCCCGATGATCTTCTCTGCGCTCCTCGCCGCTGGCGTCGCCCTCAGCCTGAGCTCGGTCGCCCGAGCCGATCGCGCCCCGCTCCCCGCGCCCTGCGCCTATGAAGAGGAGGGCGCGCCGTGCAAGACCGAGGGGGAGCGCGCCGACGGGATCTGCACCAAGGAGCAGTGCTCACGGATCGCCTACAAGGACGGCGAACGCACGGACGCGAAGTACGACTGCCTGAAGTGCAGGGCGACTCCCGCCGACGCGCCCGCCGCGGAGGCCCCGAGCGAAGAGCCGAGCCCGCCTGCCGAAGCCCCAAGCGACCCGGCGCCAAAAGACGCGCCGGAGGTGCCCGCCGCGAGCGAGGCCCCCCCGGAGAGGACCGAGGCGCGCGGCATGTGCTCGATCGCCGGCGACGACCGGAGCGTCGCCGCGCTGGCGCTCGTCCTCGTCATCGGCGTCGGTCGACGACGACGTCGCCTGTCGTGAGGGCGCGTCGTCTCGATCGCGTCCACGGGCTCACGCGCTCGCCCGCGACGAGCGCGGCAAACCGCATGTAAAGCGCCGATCACGGCCCCTGACACGCGCGCCAGAGATCGCGGCGTCGCTGTCAGGGCGGGCCGCGCGAGCCTCGGCGCGCGTCGACGAGGAGCGGCGCAGAGCGGGCGCCAGGGCGTGATCGGCGGTCTGGCACGCTTCATGCTCTTCATCAGGGCGAACCGGAGACGAGTCCAATGCGACACCTCACCATCCCCAGCGCCATCCTCCTCGTTCTCACCGCCGCCGCCTGCGAGCCCCTGGCTCCGGGGGGCCCGGGCAGCGACCCCGGGCAGGACCCGAACCCCGACGAGGTGCCCGACGACGGCGTCGACGAGGGCCCCGGCGACGCCGGCTTCATCGAGTGCGAAGAGACGATCACCGTCCTCGACGGCGTCGACGCGGCCTCCCCCCTCCCCTTCACGGCCGTCGACGTTCTCTCGCTCGTCATCGGCGAGCGGACGACCGACATGACCTGGGGCGAGGGCCTCGACGAGTCGCTGGCCAAGGTCAACTTCGGCCCCGAGGCGGGCGCCGGCGAGCTCACGATCGACGTCGCCTACGACGCCGGCGAGATCCGCTACGTCGAGTCGACCCTCGCGGGCGGCGGCGACGACCCCTACGGCGAGTGCCCCGACCGCCTCGAGATCGACGTCGACGTCCAGCTTACGAGCGCCGGCGGGGCCCTCAAGGAGAGCTTCACCGCCCCGATCGCGGCGAGCGTCGAGCGCATCGCCGTCCTCCGCCACACCCTCGAGCTCGACGCCGTCGCCGGCGCCTTCAGCCTCGACGCGGTCGAGCCCGCGGACGCCTCGGTCGGCCCCCTCGAGCTCGAGCTCGGCGTCACCCCCGACGGTCTCTTCGGCCAGATGACGGCGATCGTCGAGGTCCAGGTCGACGACTTCATCGGCGCGACGTGGATGAGCGTCGCCCGCTGGCCCGGCACCGGCGCGAGCCCGTGCGAGTTCGGCGAGGCGCCGCTCCACCCGGAGACCGCGGCCGCGGGCTTCAGCGCCGGCGAGGTCCTCGACTACCTCGCCAAGATCGGCGAGGTCGACCTCACCTGGGGCTCGGGCGAGACGACGACGCTGGGGATCGACTTCGACCTCCTCGACGACGAGACCATGGTCTGCGCGTCGATCACCTCGGGCGCCCTGCGGATCCCGACGCTCACCAAGGTGAGCAGCGCCGACGGCCGCTGGGAGGGCGCGTTCCCGATGGAGGTCCGCGCCGAGGTCCTCGGCGACGGCAGCATGGGCATGATCCGCGCCGAGATCCCGGCGCCCTACGCCGCGCAGATCGACGCCGACGCCTTCGCCGAGCACTACGGGATCGCCGACGTCGACCTCGCCGGCTTCGACCGCGGCATCCTCAGCTTCAGCGCCGACATCGACTTCAGCGGCGAGCCCGAGGTCGACGGCAGCTTCGAGATCCTCGGCGTCGTCGCCCACACCTGCCCGCCCGACGCCAACGGCTGCGAGGGCGACAGCTACACGACCCTCGAGGAGGGGAGCTGGGGCACGCTCTAGCGGCCCGCCGCAGCGCTCCCGGAGAGGCCGCGCGGGGCG
>JAGQIT010000717.1 GCA_020431135.1 Myxococcales bacterium
GAGTGTGACCGGCGCGTCGCCCGAAGCGATGCGAATGAGTCGGTTCGTCCTGAACTCTCTCGTCTGATCGGCAATCCGAGGGGCAAGGGTGAACAGTTCGCGCAGTTGGTCGACGTTCGGTTCGTATTTGCCGGCTGTCGATCGAGCCCAGAACCGGTTGCTATTCTCACGGATGATGCGATGGGGCGGATTGTAGCTGCGGGCAACGCGCAGAACGAGGATATGCCCGCCCTGAACGGGAACGGCCCTGGATTCTAAAGAAATGCGGGGTTGAAGCCCGGCCCGGGCGCGACTTTCAAGACGATTTATCTCGCCGTCAACGTCGCCTGTGAATGGCACTGGTGCTTCGGGGATACCTTGTGTCGCGGCGATACCAATAATGAGGTCGCCACCGGAAGTGTTCGCCAGTGACGATACGTCTGCCGAGAACTCAAGGTCGTCACGCAGGGAGTTGCCGTATGTCTCCCGCTTGTACTCAATGATGTTCGTCTCCGGCGCCCTGGTCGCGACCAGTTCAAGGATATGGTGTTCTTCAATTTGATTAAGTGGAATGTGAAGTAACGCCATCGCCTCGCTCCCCGGACCGATATATCTGTATAGCCGTGGGACCGCCTGAATGCGACGTCAGCGCACTGTCGGCTAAAGGATTCCCCATGCCCGATACCGTCCCCGCCCGGTCGCCTCTCGCAGCCCCAACTCGCCGACCAGGTCCTGCGCCGCTCGCGGCGTAATCTTCAGTTCAGCGGCAATCATGCCGGCCGAGGCGATCGGCCGTGTCAACACATAGTCGAGCAGCGCCGGCAGCCGGGAGGTGGATCGGCGGCCAGCCAGTTTGCGGGCGAGTAGCGTGCGGGCGGTCAGCCAGCGATCATGATCTCTGAGGCCGGCGTCCGCCGCGGCCGCGATCGCCTCGCCGCCGCCCTCGGCGTCGAGCCGCCGGCGCCCGACTCGATGCTCGGCACCCTCGCCGCCCTGCCCCTGCCGCCGAGCGGCAGCCCGCCGCCGACGTCGCCGCTCTACGTCAGCCCGCTGCAGGACGCGCTCTTCGAGCGCCACCGGATCGAGGTGCCGATCGTCCCGTGGCCTCGCCACCCCGACCGTCTGGTCCGGATCTCCGCCTTCCTCTACAACGACGACGCCGACTACGAGCGCCTCGCCGCCGCCTTGACGGCGCTCCTCGCCGAAGAGCGCCGCTCCTGACGCTCGGCGCCTGTCCGAGAGGTCATGCAAGACAGGTGCGTGTTCACCGGGTTCAGCGACCTCGCGGCGACGCATGAGCGGCGCCGCCTCGCCGAGGTGGGGTCTCGAGGCGTCGCCGAGGTCCGCGTCCCGAAGGCCGCGCCCACGCGGCGAGCGCGAGGGCTATCATCGCCCTCGATGCCCTACGCCCCCGCCCTCGCCCCGCGCCTCCTCGCCGTCGTCGGCCTCGCCGCGCTCCTGCCCCTCGCCTGCGCCGGCGACGACGCGGCCGGGACCGACACCGAGGCGACCTCGGACGCGACCGCGACCTCCGGCAGCACCGGCGACGCGACGGCGACGACCTCGGGCACCAGCAGCACGACGGACGACACCGAGGCGACCTCCGCGAGCACGACGACCGCGAGCTCCGACACCGCGACCACCGCGACCACCGACACAACGACCTCGGGGACGACCGCCGCCGAGACCGACACGGACACCGACACCACCGGGATGATGGGCGGTCCGCCCGAGGTCCTCCTGCCCAAGCAGGGCCTCGAGGCCGCCGAGCTCGCGGTCATCGTCAACACCGACGATCCGCTGTCGACGGCGATCGCCGACTACTACATGGAGGCGCGGGGGATCCCGCAGGAGAACCGCGTCGAGCTGTCCTTCCCGACCGACAAGGTGCTCTCGCCCGACCTCTTCGCGCCGCTGCGCGATCAGGTGAACGCCGCCCTCGGCCCCGACATCCAGGCGATCGCCCTGACCTGGACGACCCCCTACCGCGTCGGCTGCATGTCGATCACCTCGGCCTTCGCCTTCGGCTTCGACATGAAGTACTGCTCGACGCCCTGCAACCCGACCTCGCCCTCCGAGCTCTACAACAGCGACACGGCCTACCCCTTCACCGACCTCGGCGTCCGCCCGGTGATGACGATCGCGGCGACCACCGAGGAGGCGGCGAAGGCCCTGATCGACCGGGGGGTCGCCGCCGACGGCACCTTCCCGAGCGGCGACGGCTACCTCGTGCGGACCACCGATCAGGCCCGCAGCGTCCGCTGGCCCGACTTCATCACGACCGTCGAGGCCTGGGATCACGACGGCGGCCTGGCGCTGAGCTACGTCGACAACTCCGAGGGCATGGGCTCGAACGTCGTCGCCGACACCGCCGACGTGCTCTTCTACTTCACCGGCCTCGCCAACGTCGGCCAGCTCGACACAAACACCTACCTCCCCGGGGCGGTCACCGATCACCTGACGTCCTACGGCGGCCAGATCCCCGACAGCGGCCAGATGAGCGTCATCAAGTGGCTCGAGGCCGGGGCGACGGCGAGCTACGGCACCGTCGTCGAGCCCTGCAACTACCCGCAGAAATTCCCGCACACCGGGGTCCTCCTCCCCTACTACTTCCGCGGCCAGACGATCATCGAGGCCTACTGGAAGAGCGTCGCCTGGCCCGGCGAGGGGATCTTCGTCGGCGAGCCGCTGGCGAGCCCGTGGGGCGAGAGCCAGGTCGGCTGGGATCCCGAGACCATGGAGCTGACGATCACGACGACGATGCTCGACCCGGCGAAGACCTACCAGCTCAGCGCCGGCGACAGCGCGGACGGCCCGTGGACGCCGGTGCTCGAGGGGATCGCGATCGCCGAGCACATGCAGACCGAGATCGTCTACGGGCCGACCGAGGCGCCCTTCTACCGCCTCGAGGCGCTCTAGCGGCCGGAGCACGAGGACCCGCGCGCTCGCCACGGGGGCCGCGATGACGCATCATCCCGGCCATGGCGAAGGCCGACCCCCGCGCCGAGTACGAGCGCCGCCGCGAGCTCCGGCGGCGGGCCGTCGACGCCCAGGTAGCCCGCAGCCGGCGCTTCTCCAACCTCCGCGTCCTCACCTTCGTGGTCCTCCTAGCGATGGCCGGCGCGGGGGTGAGCGACGTCGGCCTGCCGCTGCCCTGGGCCGTGATCCCGCTGGTGCTCTTCGTCGGCCTGGTGATCGCCCACGAGGGGGTCGAGCGCGCCCGGGCCCGCGCCGCGCTGGCGGTCGAACACTACGACCGGGCGCTGCGTCGCGTCGACGGGCGCTGGCAGGAGGACGGCCCCAGCGGCGAGGAGCACGTCCCCCACGATCACATCTACGCCGCCGATCTCGACCTCTTCGGGCCGGCGTCGCTCTTCACCCTGCTGTGCACGGCGCGGACCCGCGGCGGCGAGTCGACGCTCGCGGGCTGGCTCCTCGCGCCGGCCAACCCGGCGGAGATCCGCGCGCGCCAGGCCGCGAGCGCGGCGCTGCGCGAGCGCCTCGACCTGCGCGAGTCCCTCGCGCTCCTCGGCGGCGACCTCGACGTCGCCGTCGATCCCGAGCACCTGCGGGCCTGGGGCGAGGCGCCGCCGAAGATCGCCCCCGACAAGCGCAGGCCCCTGCGCGCGCTCGCCTGGATCCTCGCCCTCGCCGCGACCGCGGCCCTCGTCGCCTGGCTGGCCTTCGGCGCCTCGCTCCTGCCGCTCGCCGTGGTCATGGGAGTCGAGGTGATCGTCGGCCGCCGCCTCAAGCCGGCGACCGAGGCCGTGACCAAGGCCGTCGAGGCGCCCCGCCGCGAGCTCGACTTCGTCGCCCGCCTCCTCGCCCG
>JAGQIT010000718.1:0-427 GCA_020431135.1 Myxococcales bacterium
CGCCGGCGTCGCGTCGAAGGCCGACGTCCTCCGCCTCGACTCGCTGGTCGCGTCGACCGAGTCCGGGCTCGTCGACGCCCAGGCGACGCAGGCGCTCGCCGCCCGCCACCTCGCGGTGATGATGAGCCGCGACGAGGCCGCCGACTTCGCGGTCGGCGAGGACGTGCTCAGCCAGAAGGTCGCCGGCAAGGGCTTCGGCGAGCTCGACGATCTGATCCGCGAGGCCCACCAGAACCGCCGCGAGATCCTGTCGCTGCGCGCCAACGGCAGGGCGATCAAGGACGGCATGAAGGCGACCCGGGCCGCCTACTTCCCGCGCCTCGACGCCTTCGGCGACGCCGTCTACGCCAACCCGAACCAGCGCTTCTTCCCGCTCCAGCAGGAGTGGAACGCGTCGTGGTCGGTCGGCGCCCAGATCAGCTACTCG
>JAGQIT010000718.1:510-2162 GCA_020431135.1 Myxococcales bacterium
ACGATGGAGGTCACGCAGGCCTACCTCGACCGCCAGCGGGCGATGGCCGCCCTCGAGCTCAACACCCGCGCGGTGTCGTCGAGCACCGAGGCCTACCGCGTCGCCGCCGACCTCTTCGCCGCCGGCTCGGCGACGACGACCGACATCATCGAGGCCGAGATCGCGCGGGTGACGACGACCCTCCAGGAGTTCAACGCCCGCGTCGACCTCCGCGTCGCCGACCTCAAGCTCCGCTACGCCGTCGGCCGCCTCGAGCCGATCGAGGCGATGAAGGTCGACGACCGCGGGCGCCCGAGCTGAGCCGGCGCCGGCTCAGCCGGCGAGCTGCTCGCAAAGCCAGGCGCGCGCCTCGGCCTCGCTGTCGACCACCGCGTACCTGACCTCGCTGCGCCGGAGGATCCGCGCGGCGTTGCTCATCACCTTGATGAGCACGCGGGTCGCGAAGCTCCCGCCGAACACGGCGACCGGGTAGTCGACCCCGGAGTCGATGAGGCTCCGCCGCGCCTCCGGCTCGATGTCCGCGCCGCCGCGGAAGTCGATGACGAGCCCGGGGCTCGGGTGGGACTCCTTGTAGGCGCCCATCTCTCGGACGAAGACGGTCACCGCCTCCACCGAGACGACGCCCCGCACGCGAAAGGCGACGAAGCCGTCGTCCCCGAACTCGATGCCGTGACCGGCCGCGTCGATCCTCCGCGCCATCACACGCCCCCTCTCCTCGCTCCGCCGCGCCGGTCGAGGCAGACGCGGAGGCCGTCCTTCAAGCTCGCGCAGGTCCGCACGCCGCGGAAGTCGGCGCCGAGATCGACGAGCACGCGCGCGCTCTCCGGGCTGATCCCCGAGAACACACAGGTCGCGCCGAGGAGCCCGGCCGCCTTGCTGAGCCTCAGCAGCACCTGCGCGGTCGAGCGATCCAGCGACGCGAGCCCCGTGACGTCGACGATGACGCTGTCCGCGCCGCGCTCGGCGACGCCTGCCAGCAGCGCCGTCGTCAAGTCAGCGGCTCGCCCGTGACCGACGACGCCGATCACGGGGAGCACGAGCACGCCGTCCCAGACCTCGAGGAGCGGCGTCGACAGCCGGCGGATCTCCTTGCGCTGGGCGTCGATGATCTCGAGCCGCTCCTTGAGCGCCTGCTCGGAGCCCCGGAGCTCGGCGACCGTCTCCTCGTTCTTGCGCCGCGACGCGGCGAGCTCGTCGAGGAGGATGTTGAGCGTCTGCTCGAGGACGCCGAAGTCGTCGTCCGCCACCTCGCGGATCGTCGCGTCCTCGTGGGTGAAGGCCCCGACCACCGCCAAGGAGAGGACGTCGAGCGCCCGCTCGATCCGCGCCTTGGCGATCACCATCCTGTTCTCGTCCCCCGTCCCGCTCATCGCCTCACCGCGGAAAGTATAGAAGAACAGCGTCCAATCGGGTCAAAGTCGTTGACCCCCGCAATGACAGAGGCGCGACGCCGCCGACCGTCCGCCATCGCGGCGCTCGACCGCACGTGCGGACAGGCGACGATCGCTCCGCGTTCTCGTCCTCGCGTCTCGCCCGGCAGGCCCCGAGTTCGCAGGCCGCCGAGGTCGCGCGAAGGATGCTCGAGGCCTCCCGCGGCGCTCGGCGCCCGAGCGCGGCGCGGGGGCACGCGCCGCGCCTCCGCGGGCCCGCCA
>JAGQIT010000719.1 GCA_020431135.1 Myxococcales bacterium
CGTGTTCGCCCTCCCGGCCTGCGACGACGACGACGACTCCGACACCCAAGGCAGCGCCTCCGACGGCGAGAGCTCGGACTCCGGCGGCTCGGACGGCTCTGGCGGCTCGACCGGCGGCAGCTCCGACGGCTCCGGCGGCAGCTCCGACGGCTCCGGCGGCAGCTCTGACGGCTCTGGCGGCTCTGGCGGCTCGACCGGCGGCAGCTCCGATGGCTCTGGCGGCAGCACCACCGACGACTCCGGCGGCCTCAAGGAGGTCGGCCAGCCCTGTCAGTACGCCGACGAGTGCCAAGGCGACGTCTGCCTGTTCACGGGCGGCGACGACGTCGGCCTGTGCTCGCAGGTCTGCGACGACTGGAGCGACTGCCCCGACTTCTGGGACTGCGTCGAGGTCGACAACACCGCGTTCAAGGCCTGCTTCCCCGGCGACTAGCCGTAGCGCCCTGCCCCTCGCGCCGATCGCGCCTCTCTCCGAGAGGGGGCGTCCTCGGTGTCGCTGGACTTTCAACATGTCCAAAGAGATAGGTCCGATCCGCGGCGCCCTGCCCCTCGCGGACAGCCTGTGCCCTCGCCGGAGAGCATCTGTCTCCTCGGACATGTTGGCCGCGTCCGACAGCCATCGACGGCCAACGTTGCGATCGATGACTCCCGGACACCGCGCGGCGACTCGCGCTCAGGAGGCCGCTGCGGGCGCGGAGACCGCTAGATGACGCTCGATGCTGAGATCGATCCGGCTGGCGATCAACGCCATCAGCTCGTCGAAGTCCGCCTGGCTGGTGGCGATCCGCGCCATCAGGCCGCGGCGGGTCGCGCTCAGGAGGCCGCTGCGGGTCTTGGCGATCCGCCGGGCGACGCTCGAGCGGTGCATGCCGTAGAGGCCGGCGATCTGATCGAGCGTGAGGCCGTGGAGGTAGTGGTGACGCAGGAGGTTGCGCTGCTCGGCCGTCAGCTCCGCGAGCGCGGCCCGGAAGGCCTCCTCGAATTGGACGCGGTACTGCTCCTTGACGAGGCCGAGCTCCGGGCTCGTCACGCTGGCGCCGACGTCCAAGAGCTCGTCGCCGCAGGGCGCCGCGTGACCGCGTTGGCGGCGGGCGGCGAGCGCCTCGCGGACGGCGACGACGCGGACCCAGGCGCCCAGCGGCCCGCGACCGGCGTACTCGGCGATCCGCGGCGGGCGATCGCCGAGCGCGACGAGGAGCTTGGTGCGGACGCGCTGGCGGATCTCGTCGACGAAGGCCGGCGAGCTGTCGATCCGGCCGATCGCCGGGCCGAGGGGCGCGACGCAGGTGCGCTCGACCCAGGCGATCGCCGCCGCGTCGCCGCGAGCGCAGCGATCGGCGACGTAGAGATCGACGAGCTGGCGGCGCTGGAGCTCGTCGACGTCGGCAGCGTCAGCCAGTTCACGGGCGATGCGGATGAAGAAGGCGTCGATCTCCGCCGGTGCGGACCAGAGCGCAGCGATCGCGGCCCTCGCGGCGCTCACGGCCTCGACGATCGCGGCTCTGGCCGCGTTGTCGAGGGTCGTCGGCACGGCGGCGAAGAAGCTGGCGAGGTCGCCTTGCGGGGTTGGAGTCATCGACGATGAAGGCTTATAGGGACCCGAGCGTGTTCGCGCAACTCGACGAGGATCGGATCGCGGCGTACGTCGCCGGAGAACTCGGGACGGCCGAGCGCCAAGCGATCGAGCGCGCGCTCGACGAGCAGCCGGAGTGGCTCGAGGTCGTGGCGGCGCTCGCCCAGGATCGCGATCCGGAGGGCCCGACGCCGGCCGCGAACGTCGCGGCCGCCGCGACGGAGACCGGCACCGACTACGCGGCGGCGCTCGAGCGCGCACCGATCCTCGCGCCCGGGGCTCGGCTCGGCCGCTTCGAGGTGCTCGGGCGGATCGCCGCCGGGGGCATGGGGGTGGTCTACGCGGCCTTCGACGCCGAGCTCCAGCGGCGCGTCGCGGTCAAGCTCGCCCGCCACCGTCCGCGCGATCAGGCGGCCCGCGACCGCCTCCTGCGAGAGGCCCGCGCCCTCGCCCAGCTCTCGCACCCGAACGTCGTCTCGGTCTACGACGTCGGCACCCACGAGGGGCGGCTCTACCTGGCGATGGAGCTCCTCGAGGGGCCGACGCTCGCCGCCGTTCTCCGCGACGGCGGCCGCGACTGGCGGGCGGTCGTCGGGCTCTTCATCCAGGCGGCGCGCGGGCTCGAGGCGGCGCATCGCAAGGGGATCGTCCACCGCGACTTCAAGCCGCACAACGCGATCGTCGAGGGCGATCGGGTGGTCGTGATCGACTTCGGCCTGGCCGCGGCGCCGAGCGGCGACGGTCGCCCGGAGGACGCGGGCGAGCCGCCGGAGCTGCGCCTGGCGACGCTGTCGCGGGCGGGGGGGACCCCGGCGTACATGGCCCCAGAGCAGCGCCGCGGCGAGGCGGTGAGCGCCCGCTCGGATCAGTACAGCCTGGCGGTCGCGCTCCACCAGGCGCTCTACGGCGAGCTGCCCGAAGGTGCAGGTGCGGGGACGGGTGGAGGTGCAGGGACAGGGACCGCAGGTACAGTCCGGCAGGGAACGCGACGGCTGCAGCGCGCGCTGAGCCGCGCCCTCGCCGAGGACCCGGCGGACCGCTTCGCCGATCTCGGGGCGATGATCCGGGCCCTCGAGGGGGCGACGCGGCGGCGCTGGCCGACCTTCGCCGCCGCCGGGGGGATCGCCGCCCTCGCCGTCGCGGGCTTCGTCGCCGGCGCCTCAACGTCGACGCCGACCTCCGCCGAGGATCCCTGCGCGGGCGTCCGCGACGAGCTCGACGCGAGCTGGTCCGAGCCGCGAAAGGCCGCGCTCGCGGCCCGCTACGCCGAATTTGACCGGCCCTACCTCGTGACCTTCGGCGAGCGGGTGATCGCCGCGATCGACGACTACGCGGGGCGCTGGGTCGACGTCCGCGAGGCGAGCTGCCGCGCCGCGCTCGCGCCCGAGACCCTCGCCCTCGAGCGCGACTGCCTCCTCGGGCTGCGGGCCCGCCTCGACGCCTACATCCGCGCGCTGATGACGGCCGACGTCGAGCTCGCCGCGCACGCCTTGGAGAGCCTCGAGGCGCTCCCGAAGCCGCGGATCTGCGCCGACGCCGAGGGGCTGCGGGCGCAGGCGGCCGCCCTCCCGGGGACCGCCGACGCGGCCGCGGTCGAGGCGATCGCCGCGGAGCTCACGGAGATCCAGCTCCTCCACGAGGCGCGCCGGATCGACGAGGCGCTCCCCCGCGTCGAGGCGCTCGAGCGCCGCGCCCTCGCCCTCGATCACCCGCCGTCGATGGCCGAGGTCACGGCCGAGCGCGCCTGGATCCTGACGACCAAGGGCGACCTCGACGCGGCGAGCGAGGCCCTCGACAGCGCCCTCAACGTCGCGGCGCGCTGGCGCGTCGATCGCCTGCTCGCGCTGCTGTGGACCCGGCGGATCTGGATCGCCTACGAGGCCGGGCAGATCGACGACGGGCGGCGGGCGGCGGCCCACGCCGACGCCTGGATCGCCCGCGTCGGCGAGCCGCCCGAGCTCCGCTTCGACTACTACCAACACCTCGGCTGGCTCGAGTCCCGCGCCGGCGCGCCGGCGGCCTCCCTCGCCTACTTCGAGCGCAGCCGTGAGATCGCCGAGGAGGCGGAGCTCGGCGGTCGTGAGCTGGCGATCGCGACGGCGGGGGTCGGCACGGCGCGCTACTCCGCCGGGGATCTCGACGGCGCCGCCGAGGCGCTGCGCGAGGCCGAGTCGCGGCTCGCGGCGGCCCTCGGGGCCAGTCACCCCGACGTCGCCAAGATCGGCAACAACATCGCCGCGATCCTCCGAGCGCAGGGGGATCTAGAGGGGGCCGAGCGGATCTTCAAGCGCTGCATGGAGACCCTCCGCCAGGCCTACGGGGACGAGCACGAGCTCATCGGTCAGATCCAGATAAACCTCGGGATGCTCGCCCTCGATCGCGGCCGCGACGAGGAGGCGCTCGTCACCCTCGAGCGCGGCCGCGAGCTCCTCACGGCGTCGCTCGGCGACGATCATCCGTTGATCACCATCGCCCTCGCCCGTCGAGGCACTGCGCTGTCGAACTTGGGGCGCTACGACGAGGCCGACGAGGCCCTCCGCGCGGTCCTGGAGCGCGGGCTCACGGACGGCTCGGAGGACCCGCGGACCCTCGCTAGCATCGAGCTCGACATCGCCCTCAACCTCGCGCGCGCCGGACGGCCCGCGGCCGCGATCCCCAGCTACGAGTCGGCCCTCGCGCGGGTCGAGGCGAGCCTCGGCGCGGACCACTCGAGCCTCGGGCCGGTCGCCAGCGGGTTGGCCTCGGCGCTCGACAGCGTCGGACGCGAGCGCGAGGCCGGCCCGCTCCACCGCCGGGCGATCGAGCTGGCGACGCCGCTCGAGGAGGCCGAATTCAGGCTCCGCTACGCCGAGCACCTCTTCGCTCGCGCGGACTATGCGGAGGCGATCGCGGCCGCGGACGCGGCGCTTGAGCGACACGAGGCAGCGCCCGCCGATCCGCGGATCGCGGCGGCGGCTCACTTCCTCCGCGGACGGGCGCGCTGGCGCCTCGGCGGCGCCGCTCCAGAGCCGCAGGCGCGGCGCGACGTCGAGGCGGCGCGCGACCTCTACGTGGAGGCGGGCGACGGGGACGGACGCGCGGCTGTCGACGCGTGGCTCGCGGAGCATCCGCGCGCTCGCTAAGAGACGAGCGGCGCTCTCCCTCACATCGTGTATATGTCCATTGGGACCTTCTTGATGTGCGCGGGGCGCAGCCCCTCGGGGCGCCGCCTCCCGCGGCGTCGCCCGCCGATTTCGTCGAGGCGGCGCCTCGACGACGTCGACGGCGCGAACGAACGCGCGGCCCGCGGAGCGCCCCCACGCGCCCGCGGGACAGCAGGCGCCGCTCCCCCCCCTCGCCTGGACCATGACTATTAGGACAACTTCTCGCC
>JAGQIT010000720.1 GCA_020431135.1 Myxococcales bacterium
GACCGCGTCCTCGGCTACCGCAAGTCGATCATCATCGGCGGCTTCCTGATGGGGCTCGGCTACCTCGGCCTCGCGATCCCCCTCGGCCAGGGCGCCTCGCTGACCACCTTCTGGGGCGCCCTCGCCCTGATCATCGTCGGCAACGGCTTCTTCAAGCCCAACATCTCGACCCTCGTCGGCAACCTCTACGACCAGGAGAGGTACCGCCCCTTCAAGGACGCCGGCTTCTCGATCTTCTACATGGGGATCAACATCGGCGCCTTCATCTGCAACTTCGTCGCCGCCTACCTGCGCAACAAGTTCGACTGGGGCTACGCCTTCGCCGCCGCCGGCGTCGGCATGTTCATCGGCCTCATCTGGTTCATCCTCGGGCAGAAGCACACCAAGGAGGCCGACATCCTCCGGCCGGCGCAGGAGGGGGACATGCCGACCGGGACGATCCTCGGCCTCGTCTTCATCCCCGCCTTCATCTTCGGCGCGATCGGGTGGTTCCTCCCCGGCCTCCTCGGCATGGAGAACTTCATCGGCTCGCAGTCGAACGACGCCTTCCTCTTCGCCTGCGTCCCGGTGACCTTCTATTACATCTCGCTGTGGGCCAAGGCGCCGAAGAACGAGAAGGGGCCGATCGGCGCGCTGCTGTCGATCATGGGCGTCGTCGTCGTCTTCTGGGCCGTCTTCCACCAGAACGGCACCGCCCTGACGATCTGGGCGCGCGACTACACCGACCGCGAGATGCCGGCCGCCGTCGTCGACAGCGCCGACGCCCTCGGCATGGTCGAGCGCGTCGACCTCGAGCCGCGCGAGATCGACAAGCTCGACGTCCACGGCGTCCCCGAGCTCGACGCCGCCGGCGAGAAGATCACCACCCTCGGCCCCGACCCCTACTTCGCCAACCTGCCCAAGGACGAGTGGCCGACCGAGCCGGTCAAGGAGGGCTCCGAGCACGCCGGCCTCAACCTCCTGTCGACCGAGCTCTTCCAGTCGATCAACCCCTTCTTCATCGTCCTCCTGACGCCCGCGGTCGTCGGCGCCTTCGCCTGGATGCGCCGGCGCAAGCTCGAGCCCTCGACCCCGGGCAAGATCTCGCTCGGCCTCTTCATCACCGGCCTGTCGACGCTGGTGATGGTCCTCGCCGTCTTCGCCGGGGGCAACGGCGCCGAGAAGATCAGCGGCATGTGGCTCGTGAGCACCTACCTCGTGGTCACCGTCGGCGAGCTCTGCCTGAGCCCGATGGGCCTGTCGCTGGTGTCGAAGCTGTCGCCGCCGCGGATCACCGCCCTGATGATGGGCGGGTGGTTCCTGTCGACGGCGATCGGCAACAAGCTCTCGGGGCTCCTCGCCGGGCTCTGGGGCGTCTACGAGAACAAGGCGACCTTCTTCGCGATCAACTTCGCGGCCTGCGCGGCCGCGGCCCTGGCGATCTACTTCATGCTCCCGCGCCTCAAGCGGGTCATGAAGGAGCACCTCGGCGAGGAGTAGGCCGTGGCCAACCTGCCGCCGGCGCGCCCGGCCGCCATCGCGGCGGCCCTC
>JAGQIT010000721.1 GCA_020431135.1 Myxococcales bacterium
ACCTCCGGGACGCCGTCCTGGTTGACGTCGCCGATCGCCGGCTTCTCGTAGCCGCAGTGGACCTTGCCGGTGTCGAGCTGCGACCAGAGGTTGCTGCCGTCGGCCTTGAGGGCGACGACGCCGGTGTTCTGGGCGAGCGCGTCGCAGCAGCTCTGGCCGCCGGGGCCAGGGTTCGCGCAGGCGACGATCTCGGGGACGCCGTCGTTGTCGAGGTCGCCGCCCGCGAGGCCGCCGCCCGGCTGGGTGACGTCGGGCAGCGTCCACTTCTCCTCGATCTGCCCGTCGACGATCGAGATCGCGTGCAGCGTCCCCTGCTTGTAGTAGGCGCCGCCGCTGAAGGTGCTGAAGACGAGCTCGGGGATGTCCTTCTCGTTGACCTTGCCGTCGCAGTTGTCGTCGTCGAGCTGGATGACGATCGGCGTCATCATCACGTCAGTGCTCGTCGGCGCCTGGATCTCGCCGCCCCAGTAGTGCTTGAGCTCGATCGCGAAGTCGTCGACCGGCGGCATGACCTCGCAGGGGACGAGGCAGGTGATCGCGTCGGGGTCCGGCTCGACGCCGTCCTCGCACTCGGGCGGCTTCGGCAGGCACTTGCCGGTCGCCAGCGACGCGCCGCCCATGCACATCGGATCGGGGGGCTCGCGCTCCTCGCCGAGGGTGTACTCGCAGTACTCGGTCTCGGCGCAGTCGGTCGCGTCGACGCACGTCGCCCCGGGCACCTGGCACTCCTGGAACGAGCAGACCGCGCCGCCCTCACAGCAGACGTCGCCGCACGCCTGGTCGACGCCGCAGCAGACGCCGCCGAGGCAGACGCCGTCGGGGCAGGTCATCTCGTCGCAGGTCGGGCCGGTGTCGGTCCCGGAGCCGGTCGACGAGGTCGCGTCGCTCTCGCTGCTCACCTCGGTCGTCGAGCCCGTCGTCGTCGTCGTCGTGCTCGCCGAGGCCGAGGTGATCGACGTCTGCGTGTCGCTCCCCGCCTCCGTGGTCTCGCTGCCGCCGTTGCACCCGAGGCCGAGGCCGCAGATCGAGAGGGAGAGGATCGACGAGAGGGAGCGTTGGACGTGCATCAAGGACCCGCGAGGGGTCATCTCACCATGAGCGAGGGGGACCTCGCAATCACGGCTGCAGACCCCGCTTGGGGGCCCTCCCCCCCCGCTACGCGGCAGCGCGCGGGGATTTTGCCTCAGGCCGCTAGAGCAGGCCGCGGCCGCGGAAGTAGGAGACGGCGTCGGCGATCGTCTCGTCGATCGATCGGAAGCGGACGCCGAGGGCCGACGTCGCCTTGCGGTTGTCGTAGTAGGAGGGCCGCAGGCAGAACTCGAAGAAGTCGCGGCTAAAGAGCGGCTCCGTCCCGGTGCGCCGGGCCTGGCGCTCGTAGGCGCGGGCGACCGTCCGGGCGACCCGGACAGGGAGCTTGACGAGGCGACGTCGGCGACCGCAGACCCTCTGGATCGCCTCGACGAACTCGCGGTTGCTGAGGTTGTGCGCGCCGGCGATGTAGCGCTCGCCGGCCTTGCCCTCCGTCGCCGCGGCGATGTGCGTGCGCGCGGCGTCGCGGACGTCGACATAGCAGGCGCCGCCGTCGAAGTAGGCCGGCGGCGCCTTGCCCCCCGCGACGTTGAGGATCAGCTTGCCCGACGGCGTCGGCCGGACGTCGCCCGGCCCGAGGACGACGCCCGGGCAGACGACGCGGACGTCGAGGCCCCAGGCGGCGAAGTACTCGGCGAGCTCGCGGCTGTGGTACTTCGAGCGGCTGTACGGGAAGTCGAGGCCCCAGGCCTCGTAGGCGGTCCGCTCGTCGCCGAGCTGCCCGGGCTCGGGGCGGCCGAGCGAGACGATGCTGGCGGTGTAGATCACGCGGTCGACCTTGGCCCGCCGCGCCGCCTCGAGAACATTAAAGGTCCCGCGGAGGTTGACGTCGTACATCTTCGTCGGGTCCGGGGCCCAGTCGGCGTAGATCGCCGCGCAGTGGAAGACCGTGTCGACGTCGCCGACCGCCCGGATCGCGTCGTCGGGCCGGCGCACGTCGCCCTCGACGATCACGTCGACGTCGACGCCCGCGAGGTTGTCGCGCGCCTCGCCGGGGAGCGCGAGCACCCGCACCTTGATCCCCTCCTCGAGCAGGTAGCGGACGATCCAGCTGCCGAGGAAGCCGAAGCCGCCGGTGACGAGTGCGTAGCGGATACCCATCGCGGGGGCGACGATAGCAAAAGCCGGCCCCGCGGAAGCGGACCAACCGCGCCGCCGCGCCTGGTAGAATCGCGGCCCGTGGCCCAGCTCCTGCGCGCTCTCGCCTGCCCTCGCCGACCGCCGCGTCGTCGGGACCCGCGCGCCAGGCCG
>JAGQIT010000722.1 GCA_020431135.1 Myxococcales bacterium
CGGTGGTGTCGCGCGCTCGCCCAGCGGTAGCCGGCGCGCAGCGGCTCGAAGATCACCAGCGGCCGCGACAGCTCCTTGGCCAGGGCGACGGCGCGATCGAGGGCGAAGTTCTCGCTCGAGCGGCGGGCGGCGATCATCCAGTAGAGGACGTAGTCGCCGGCGTCGCGCAGCGGCGCGTCGTTGGCCGCGCGGAGCCGGAGCTCGGGGATCGCAGACATCCCGCCAAGGTGGATCGGGTCGGGCGGGCGCGCAAACGCCCGCCGACTCGGACGCGAAGCGCCTACCTCGCGGCGTCGGCCTTCGGCGGCGGCCCCTCGAGGCGGAGATCGGCGATCCGCTCGCGGACGGCGGCCATGAACGCCGGCCCGGGATCTCCCTTGCGCGTCTTGTAGCCCGCCACCTCCTCGTGGAAGTAGGGGTGCTCGCGCATCTGCAGGGCCTCGTTGTGGCCGATCACGTGGGTGATCGGGAAGGTCGCGGCGAGGTAGCGGATGAGCCGGGCGTCGGCCTCGATCTGGGCCGCGGTGAGCGGGTGCTCCTTGCCGTCGCCGACGTTCTCGACGCCGATGGCGACGTGGTTGAGGCCGACGCAGTGGCGGGCGTGCCAATCCTCGGGCATCAGGCGGAAGATCGTCCCGTCGCGATCGACGAGGAATTGGGCGCCGACGTTGACCCGCCCGGCCTTCGCCAGGGTCGCCCGGCCGGACTCGATGGTCGGCCGGTTGAAGTAGCGCCAGGCCGCGTCGGCCGAGGGCCCGCCGGTGTGGTGGAGGACCACCATCCGCGGGGTGATGGTGACGTCCTGGGGGTCGCCGCCCTCATGCAGCCTGCGGTACTCGAGGGTGAGCGACGTGCGCTCGTCGTCGTAGCGGATCATCCGATCGACGTAGGGCGGGGCGGGGGCCTCGGCCTCGCCGGTCGTCGCGGCGGTCGTCGACGCGGCCGCGGCGATGTCCGGCGAAGACGCTGTAGAACCGCCCGTAGAGGTCGCTAGGGCGCCTTCTACCGGCCCCCCGGATCCTCCGCTCGGGGACGCCGCGGGCGACGCGGGGGACCTCGCCCCCTGGGCGACGGCCGGCTCCGGCGGCCGCGAGCAGGCGACGGCGAGGCAGAGCAGCGGCCATCCACGACAACGCATCGCCGCCGACGATAGCGGTCGAGGTGCGCGGCTCGCAAGGAGTGGGCGCGCGGCCTCGCATTCGAGTATCCTGCCCCCCTCGCTTCTCATGCTTGGCCTATCCCCGAACCCCCGAGCGATCGCCCTGGTCGCGCTCTTCGGGCTCACCGCCTGTCCTCCGGACGATCCCGGGACGAGCGACACCGGCTCGACGACGACCACGGGTACGACGACCTCCTCGACGACGGAGGAGCCGACCACCGACACGAGCACGTCGACGAGCACGTCGACGAGCACGTCGACGACCGACACCGACACCACGGAAGGTCCCGTCTGCGGCGACGGCCTCGTCGAGGGCGACGAGGAGTGCGACGACGGCAACGCCGACAACGCCGACGACTGCCTCGACACCTGCGCGCTCGCGACCTGCGGCGACGGCTTCGTCCACAAGGGCGTCGAGGCGTGCGACGACGGCAACGCCGTGGACACCGACGCGTGCCTCAACACCTGCGTCAAGGCGAGCTGCGGCGACGGCGTCGTCCACAAGAACGTCGAGCAGTGCGACAACGGCGACGAAAACGCCTTCGGCGTCTACGGCGGCTGCGATCCCTTCTGCTTCCTCGGCCCCCACTGCGGCGACGGCCTCCTCGACGACGAGGAGCAGTGCGACGACGGCAACGACGGCGACCCCGCGGACGGCTGCCTCGACGGCTGCGTCTCGGCGGTCTCCTGCAAGTCGATCAAGGAGGGCAAGCCCGACGCCGAGACCGGGATCTACGAGATCCTCCCCGACGTCCAGGGCATCGACGAGTCGGTCCAGGTCTGGTGCGACATGGAGACCGACGGCGGCGGCTACACCTTCCTCAAGGTCGACGTCGCCCAGTTCCCGAACTCGCCGGCCTACTCGGCGGCGATCGCCGAGGAGGAGTGCGCCAAGTACGGGCTGCGCCTCTTCGTCCCGCGCAGCCCGGACCACGCGGCCGCGGCCTACGACTTCGCGGTCAAGCAGAACCTCGCGCCGGTCGGCGGCGGCATCGTCCCCGCCGATCCTTCCTACATGACCATCCTCGGGATCTACCCGAAGATGACCGGCGTGAGCTGCGTCGATCAGCCGCTCAACACCGACGCCTGTCCGCAGTGGCGGGCCGGCGACGACGGCCCCTTCTGGGTCTCCGACACCCCGGTCCCAGGGCAGCCGAGCACGTCGAACTGCCAGAACTGCTCGATGTACTACGAGTGGGCGAACGACGGGATGGTGCAGACCTACATCGCCCTCGGCCAGGGCGGCTTCTCGAGCCACCGCTTCCTCTGCGACATCGGCGACAAGTGGGAGTAGGGGCGGGAGGCCCCTCGCTCTGAGGGCGGTCGCGCGGCGACGTGGGTCGCCGCGTCACCGCACGCCTTGGAGCCGCGCGCCCTTCGCTGACTTTTAGGACAGGCGACGCGCGAGCGCCCTGCGCTGACGACGTCCCCGGTCTAGTCGCCGAAGAGGCCCTTCTTCGAGGCCTTGCGCAGGCGTCGGGCCTGCTTGCGGGCGACCGCGACCTGGCGATCTTGGATCTTGCGCTCCGAGGGCGGCCGCCCGGGGAGCGCCTCCTGCGGCGTGTGATCCTCGTCGAAGGCGCCCGGGGGGTAGCCGAGCTCGAAGAGGGTGACCTCGCGACGGGCGCGCTCGCCGAGGCGCAGCGGGATCACGGCCGCGCCGATCCCCGCGCCGACGTACACCGCGCCCTCGGGCTCGGGGTGGCGGCGGCTGCCGTAGAGGCCGTGGATGTAGCGGTGACCGACGAGGCGGCCGAGGGCGAGCTCGTTGAGGCGCGCGAGCGTGACCTGCCCGGCGTGGGTGTGGCCCGAGAGCACCAGCGGCACGCCGGCGGGCCACAGGCGCTCGGACTCCTCGGCGATGTGCGAGAGCCCGAGGATCGGCAGGTCGCGGCGCAGCCCCTTGGTCGCCCTGGCGACGTCTGCATGGCCGGTGTAGGCGTCGTCGACCCCGACGATCTGGAGGCGCTCGCGCTGGAGCGTCATCGTCGTGAAGGCGTTGTCGAGGACCTCCATACCGGCGCGGCGGAGGGCGCGGCGGACCTCGCCGGCGCCGGACCAGTGGTCGTGGTTGCCGAGAACGCCGATCACCGGGGCGTCGAAGGCGGCGATGACCTCCTCGAGCGCGTCGAGGTACTCCTGGCTGTGGCAGACGAAGTCGCCGGTGATCACGACGAGGTCGGGGTCTTGGCGGTTGACCAGGTCGACGGCGGCCATCTGCACGGGCATCGGCGTCACCCGGCCGACGTGGAGGTCGGTGAGGTGGGCGACGCAGATCGGCGAGCTGAGCTGGTCTTGGTGGCGCGCGGTCCCGGCGAAGCGGCGCAGCTGGATCTTGGGGGCGCCGCGGTCGAACCACGCCCGCGGGTTGAGCATGCGGGCGCGAGCGAGCTTCGCGGGGAGCCCGTCCGAATGCGCTCCTGAGCGGCTGGCGGCCATCTGTGGGGGAGTATAGGGCGCCTCGCCGAGGTCGCCACTTTGTCGCCTGCGCTGGCGCGCGCCCGCGGCCGCGGCGCGCGTCGATCGTGCGAGGTCGCCGCGGCGATGGTGTAGGATGGCCGGCAAATGGAGGCGCGATGAGTCGACCACGGGGCAAGCGTCCGGTCAGCCAGCAGAGCCCGATCGAGATCCTGAAGTCGCTCTTCCCCAGCTCGACGAAGGCGGGGACGAAGGGCGACGGCGGCGATCCGATGAACCGGGCCTTCGGCGTCATCTGGTACATCGGCGCGGCGGGGTTCCTCCTCTACGTCGCCCTCGGCTCCTTCACGTCGATCGAGCCCGGCCAGGTCGCCGTCCGGATCAACAACATCACCGGCGGCGCCGACACGGTCACCCAGCCGGGGTGGCTGGTCCAGCTGCCCTTCGGCCTCCACTCGGTCTACACCCTCGATGCCAGCCCGCAGACCTTTACGATGCGCGGGCCGAGCAACGCCGACCGCCTCAACGTCAAGGAGCTCACGGTCCGCGCCAGCGACGGCTCGAACTTCCACTTCTCCGACACGAAGATCATCTTCCGCATCGCCGGCGACCAGGCGCAGACGGTGATCGCCGACGCCGGTGACGAGGCCGGCTTCCTGATGTGGATGCGGCCCTTCGCCCGGGCGATCCTCCGCGACGAGTTCGGCCGCGAGTCGACGATCTCGGTGTCGAACCCGGCGGCCTTCGGCGAGGCCACCGATCGCGCCAAGGAGCGCCTCAACCGCGAGCTCAGCCAGCACGGCCTCGTCGTCACGCAGATCGTCACGCCGCGCCCGCAGTTCAACGACGAGTACGAGAAGCTGATCGAGGAGCGCAACGCCCTCGGCAACCAGCTCGAGGTCATCAAGTCGAACCTCGCGGCGGCGGAGACCAAGCGCGAGCGCCGGCTCGCCGAGGTCGAGCGCGACCAGAACCGCCAGATCCAAGAGAAGCGCACGGAGCTCGAGGCCGCGCTGGCGACCGCGGTCTCCGATCAGGCCGACACGGTCCGCGAGGTCGACACCTACCGGATGTCGAAGGTCGGCGAGGGCCAGGCCCAGCTCAAGGCGGCGACCAAGCAGGCCGAGGAGCTCAAGGGCCAGCTCGCGGCCAACTACGACGAGCGCAAGGCCCAGATCGACGCCTTCCGCACCCAGCCGATCGAGCGCGTGATGGAGCGCCTCGGCCAGCGGCTCAAGGGCGTGACCATCAACATCCAGCCCTACGCCGACGACTCGACCCCGTCGCGGGTGCGCATGGAGCAGATCGGGAGGTAGTCATGGAGCGCCTTGCCAAGATCATCGTCCTCGTCGGCTTCGCCCTCTTCCTCGCGCCGACCTGCACCCTGACCACGGTGCCGCTCGGCTACGTCGGCGTCCGCTCGAGCAACATGTCCGGCGTTCTCGACGCGGACCTCGCCCCGGGCTGGCACCTCGACATCCCGCTGCTCCACCGGACGACGCTGCTGCCGAGCAGCTACCAGTTCCTCGACTACATCGACGACGACACCAGCGACGCCCTGACCATCCGCACCCAGGACAACAACAACGTCAGCGTCGACGTCACCGTGCCCTACCGGATCATCCCCGGGCAGGCCCACTCGATCATGGTCGAGGGCAACCACGTCGGCACCGGCGACGGCGGCTACCGCTTCCAGCGCCTCGCCGAGGACACCACCGTCTCCGTGCTCCGCGAGGAGCTGGCGGTGATGACCAGCGCCGACTTCTACAACACGGAGCTCCGCCTCAAGGTCGCCGAGGACACCCTCGGGCGCCTCAACACCGAGCTCGAGAAGCTCCACCTCGAGGCCGAGACCGTGCTCATCCGCTCGGTGACCTTCCGCCCCGAGTACGAGCAGCAGCTCCAGGCGATCCAGCTCAACGAGCAGAACAAGCTCCTCGACGGCGCGCGCGAGCGCGTCGCCAAGCAGCAGCAGCTCCTCGACAACTACGAGCTCGACACCAACGCCAAGGTCGCGTCGCTCGAGCAGGAGTGGAACAAGAAGCAGGCGGATCTCGAGCGCGCCTACCAGGTCGGCTTCATCAACCTCGACGCCGAGAACCCGTCGCCGGGCCAGGCCCGCGAGGCGCTCGCGGCCCTCAACGACGAGGAGCTCGACGCGGTCAAGACGAAGGCGAGCGAGATCCTGGCGATGCCCAAGGAGAAGGTCGAGGACCAGTACCTCCTCGGGATCGCCAGCATCGAGGCCCAGACCCTCGCCTACCGCCAGGAGGTCACGGCCGAGGCCGACGGCATCTCGGCGCGCCTCAAGGCGATGGGCGCGGCGGAGATCGCCGCCGTCCGCGGCGACTTCGAGGCCAAGCTCAACGCCCTCCTCGGGTCGCCGGCGGGCAAGGCCTACGTCGCCTGGCAGGCGGCGGACAACGTCACCTTCGCGTCGACGCTGACCTTCCAGAGCGACGACGGCATCCCCTCGGTGCTCCGCCTCCGCGACTTCGCCCGCGAGTTCATGGGCACCGGCAAGTAGGTTCGCAGCCCGCAGGTGCGGGCGCCCGCTGCGGAGGTCCGCGACGCAGGGCCGCGGCCTCCTAGGTAGAGAGGCGAGAAAAGGCGCGAAAATGCGCAGGCGGAGGGGCAATTCGCCACCTCACGGTAACAATCGCTCGCTATGCTCCCGGCGTGCGCAAGCGAACGTCTGCCCTCACTCCTTGGGCCCTCAGCGGGCTGATCCTCGCCGCCTGCAATGGCGATGACACCGTGACCTCGGCGACCGAGGGGACCACGGACACGACGACGGATACGAGCTCGACGACGTCGTCGGATACGACGACGACGACCGGCGACACGACGACGACGACGTCGTCGACGAGCGAGACGACCTCGCCGACGACGACGACGACGACCGGCGAGACGACGACGACGTCGACGACGACGACCACCACCGGCGACACCGACACCGACACCGACGGGACGACGACCGGCGGCGGCATGGGCGACGTCGACTGCGGCGGCGAGGCCCTGATGCCGCCCGAGGAGGGCCTGTGCGAGGTGGCGATCCCCGGCACCGAGGGCCTCCTCCTGCGCGGCACCGTCCTCGCCCCCGACGGCGTCTACACCAACGGCCAGGTGCTCGTCGTCGGCGAGAAGATCGCCTGCGTCGGCTGCAACTGCGCCGACGACCCGCAGGCCGCCGACGCGAGCTGGGTCGACTGCGCCAACGGCGTGATCTCGCCGGGGCTGATCAACACCCACGACCACCTCGGCTTCGCCAACAACGTCCCGATCGGCCAGGGCCCGGATCGCTACGAGCACCGCCACGACTGGCGCAAGGGCCAGAACGGCCACGTCAAGCTGACGACGATGGGGAGCGCGAACAAGCGGCAGATCGAGGCGGGCGAGCTCCGCTTCCTCCTCGGCGGCGCGACCTCGACGATCGGCGGCGGCGCCGGGCGGCCGGGCCTCCCGCGCAACCTCGACGACGTCAACGACAAGGAGGGCCTGGCGATCCAGACGGTCGACAGCGACACCTTCCCGCTCGACGACGCCAACGGCCAGCAGATCGAGAACGGCTGCATGGGCTACGGCGCCAACCCGACGACGGCGATGGACATCGCCGACCTCGACTCCTACCTCCCGCACATCGGCGAGGGCATCAACCAGGCGGCGAAGAACGAGTTCTTCTGCACGTCGATGGGCAACACCGACGTGATCGCGGCGCAGTCGGGGATCGTCCACGCGATCGCCGTCGACGTCGCCGACATCGTCGAGACCGTCAGCGAGAAGGCGAAGATCGTCTGGTCGCCGCGCTCCAACGTCGTCCTCTACGGCAACACCGCGCCGGTGACGGCGATGGACAACCTCGGCGCGACGATCGCCCTCGGCACCGACTGGGTGATGACCGGGTCGATGAACATGCTCCGCGAGATGCAGTGCGCGGACTACCTGAACACGAACTACTACGACGGCCACTTCAGCGACGCCGACATCTGGCGGATGGCGACCTCGAACGCCGCCCTGGTGCTCGGGGCCGACCACGCGATCGGCGCGCTCAAGCCGGGCTACCTCGCCGACATCGCGATCTTCGACGGCTCGGAGCACCCGAACTACCGGGCGATCATCGACGGCGAGCCCTCGGGCGTCGGCCTCGTCCTCCGCGGCGGCACGCCGCTCTACGGCGACGCCCTGCTGATGAGCGATCCGGTGATCGCCCAGGCCGACTGCGAGTTCCTCGACGTCTGCGGCAACGGCAAGAAGGTCTGCGTCCAGAAGGAGATCGTCGAGGCCGGCCTCGCCGAGATCCAGATGTCGATCGCCAACATCTACCCGCTCTTCTTCTGCGGCGAGCCCGACGACGAGCCGACCTGCACGCCGTGGCGCGACGAGTACCCCGACGGGATCACGGCCGAGGACGCTGACGGCGACGGCATCGTCGACGCCGACGACAACTGCCCGCTGGTCTTCAACCCGGTCCGCGACTTCGAGTTCGTCCAGGCCGACTACGACGACGACGGGATCGGCGACGTCTGCGACGTCTGCCCGGCGGATCCCGGCGAGGAGTGCGTCCAGCCCGATCCGAATGACTACGACGGCGACGGCGTCCCGAACAGCGACGACAACTGCGTCGCGGTCGCCAACCAGGACCAGGCCGACGACGACGACGACGGCAAGGGCAACGCCTGCGACGACTGCCCGGAGCCGAACCCCGGCGCCGAGGTCTGTCCGACGCCGATCCAGGCGATCCGCGACCCCGACCACCCGAACCACCCGTCGCCCGGATCGGCCGTGAAGATCGTCGGCGCCTACGTCACGGCGGTCCGCCCGGACGCCGGCAACGCCCGCGGCTTCCACATCCAAAACGACTCGCTCGAGCCCTTCTCGGGGATCTTCGTGTTCACCGGGAACACCTCGCCGACGGTCAAGGTCGGCAACAAGGTGACGATCTCCGGGACCTACGAGGAGTACTTCAACTTCAGCGAGATCACGGCCCCCGAGGTCGTCATCGACGACGCCGGCGAGACCCTGCCGTTCAGCCCGATCCCGATCGCCGACCCGGCGACGCTCGCGACCGGCGGGTCGATGGCCGAGTCGCACGAGTCGATGCTCCTGGCGATCACCGACGTCGCGATCACCAAGCAGAACGCCGACGCCAACGACTACGACGAGTTCGAGGTCACCGGCAACCTGCGCATCGACGACACGATCTACGACAACGTCGTCAACTCGGGCCTCAACAACGCGTGCCCGGTCGGCTCGCAGTTCACGCAGATCGTCGGCGTCCTCGGCTACTCGTTCTCGAACACGAAGCTGTGGCCGCGGATCAAGGCGGACATCAACCACGTCATGTGCGACCCGGCGCCCTGAGCCCGGGTGCCTAGAGGCGCGGGCGCGCGGCCCGCGTAGGATGACGCGTCGGCGGTGGGCCTCGGCCCGCGCCGGCGCGTCGGCGTTCTCGGGGCGTAGCGAGGCTGCGCGCCGAATACTCGGAGAGCCTCCGAGCTGGTAGCTTCGCCGTGTGTCGGAGCGCCGCGCACGGATCCTCGCCGGGGTCGCCCTCGCGCTGCTCGTCGCGGCGGCGGTCTGGATCCGCTGGCCGGGGTTCACCGAGGGCGGCTTCGCGTCGCACGACGTCGCCGGAATCCTCTACAACTCGATGCTCCTGCGCGCGGGCGGGCTGCCCTACG
>JAGQIT010000723.1 GCA_020431135.1 Myxococcales bacterium
GAGATCGTCGTCGTCTCGAACGGCACGCTGCGCCTGCAGGCGAGCGACACCGGCGAGGTGATCTGGGCGATCGCGATCCCCGGCGGCATCGGCGGGCCGCCGACGGTCGCCGACTTCGACGGCGACGGCGAGCCGGAGATCGGCGTCGCCGGCAAGAGCCGCTACTCGGTCTTCGAGGGCGGCGGCACGGTGCTGTGGACCAACACGACGCAGGACGCCTCGTCGGGGATCACCGGCTCGTCGGTCTACGACTTCGAGGGCGACGGCGTCGCCGACGTCGTCTACGCCGACGAGATCAACCTCTACGTCTACGCCGGCAACGACGGCACGACCAAGCTCAAGCTCACCGAGCACAACAGCGGCACCCGCCTCGAGTACCCGGTGATCGCCGACGTCGACAACGACGACCAGGTCGAGATCGTCTTCGTCTCCGAGCCCTACAACGGCAACTACGCCGGGGTCACGGTCGTCGGCGACGGAGACCTGTCGTGGCGGCCAGGTCGCAAGCTGTGGAACCAACACGCGTACCACATCACGAACGTCAACGACGACGGCACTGTGCCGCAGAACGCCGCGCAGAACTGGAAGACCTACAACAACTTCCGCTCCGGCGACCTCTCGGACAACAACGGCACCTCGGCGCCGGACCTCGTGACGATCGCCCCGGAGAGCTGCATCAACGAGTGCGCCGGCGCCAACCTGGCCAACTTCTGGGTGCAGATCGGCAACGTCGGCGCGGTCGACCTGACGGCGGGGGCGACGATCCAGGTCTACGTGACCAAGATGGGCGTCGAGACCCTCGACCAGGAGGTCCCCTTCGACCAGATCCTGATGCCGGGGCAGTACGCCGACGCGATCATGATCCAGGTCGACACGACCGACGTCGAGTCGGTGCGGATCTTCACCAAGCCGAAGGAGAGCGAGTGCAACATCGATCCTGCGGACGAGCTGATCATCGAGGCGCCGTTCTGCATGATCCCGGGCTGAGGACGCGGGGCGCTCGCGCGCCGCGGGCCGCCTGACGACGCGCTCTAGCGTTCTCCCGCGCGGCGGCGGCGTCCCCCGCCGCGGGTCTGGGGACCTCCGCGGAGGCGACGGGAGGCGCCGATGCGGACGCCAGGACGCGTCCGCAGGAGACCTGACGGGGCGTGATATGTTCAGGGACGAGGGCCGCTGCGGACCCTCGGGTCGGGACTGTGTGGCGGGCGTCCGGCTCCGTGCGTCGCCGCGTTGGGGTCCTTCAGGTCAGATCACATGGCGAACGTCACGTCCGCGCCGGCGGGGCTCCTCGCGGCGGTGCTCGAGTCGATGGTCGACTCGGTCGCGGTGGTCGATCCGACCGGCCGCGTCGTCGCGGCCAACCAGCACTGGCTCGCGCTGACGTCGGCGGGGATCACCCCGGACGGCGATCTCTGCGGCGACGGGATGGCCTGGTGCGGCCGCGACGTCGTCGGCGAGCGCCTGCGGGCGGTCTTCGTCGGCGAGCGCGGCTTCTTCGCGGGCGACGTCGTCGTCGACCGGCCGCCGGCGCGGCGGTGGTTCGAGCTGCGGGCGACCGCGGTCGCCGGCGCCGGGGCGATCGTCACGCTGCGCGAGAGCACGGCGCGGCGGCGGGCCGAGCACGCGCTGCGCGAGAGCGAGTCGCGGATCGAGCGGATCATCCGCGCCGCCGAGGTCGGCCTCTGGGACTGGGACCTGCGGACCGACGAGGTCTACTACTCGCCGGAGTGGCGGCGCCAGCTCGGCTACGCCGAGGATGAGCTCGAGGACGCGTTCAGCGAGTGGGAGACGCGGGTCCACCCGGAGGACCTCGAGGGGGTCCGCGCGGCGATCGACGAGTGGCTCGCCGGCGCCCCGCCGGTCGACGTCGAGTACAGGATGCGCCACCGCGACGGCTCCTGGCGCTGGATCCTCTCGCGCGTCGACCTCACCCGCGACGGCGCCGGCGCGCCGCTGCGGATGATGGGCTGCAACCTCGACGTCACGGCGCGCAAGGAGGTCGAGGGCTCGCTGCGCGAGAGCGAGGACCGCTTCCGCGGCGCCTTTGAGCACTCGGCGATCGGCATGGCGCTGATCGACAGGGACGGGCGCTGGCTCAAGGTGAACCAGCGGGTGACGGCGATCCTCGGCTACAGCGAGGACGAGCTCGCGGGGCTGACCTTCCAGGAACTCACCCACCCGGAGGATCTCGACAAGGACCTGAGCCTGCTCATGCGGGTGCTCGCCGGTGAGATCGACGCCTACTCGATGACGAAGCGCTACCTCCACCGCGACGGCCACGTCGTCTGGGCGCTGCTCGCCGTCGCCTATGTCCGCGCCCCGCCGCGCGGGGTGCCGTACTTCGTCTCGCAGATCAGCGACATCAGCGAGCAGGTCGCGGCCGAGGCCGCGCAGCGCCACGTCGAGGCGCTCCTGCGCGACTCGGCGGCCCACCGCCAGGCGATCCTCGACAACATGGACGACGGCGTCGTCACCATCGAGGAGGACGGGCGGATCGCCTCCTTCAACCGCGCGGCCGCGCGGATCTTCGGCTACGAGGCGGCCGAGGTGATCGGCCGCAACGTCGCCGTGCTCATCCCGGAGCCCCACGACGCGCGCCACGACGGCTACCTCCGCGCCTACCGCGAGGGCGGGGGGGCGCGGCTCATCGGCAGCCCGCGCGAGCTCGAGGGGCGGCGCAAGGACGGCGGCGTCGTCCCGATCAACCTCTCGGTCTCGGAGATCACCCGCGGCGGCCGGCCGATCTTCATCGGCGTCGTCCGTGACATCACCGAGCAGCGCCGACGCGAGGAGGAGATCTACCGCCTCGCCTTCTTCGATCCGCTCACCAGCCTGCCGAATAGGCGCCTGCTCCTCGATCGCATCGATCGCGCCGTCGTGACCGCGAGCCGCAGCGGGACGCGCGGCGCCGTGATGTTCATCGACATGGACCACTTCAAGGTCCTCAACGACACCCGCGGCCACGAGGTCGGCGACCTGATGCTGCGCGAGGTCGCTGAGCGCCTCGCGGCGCGCGTCGGCGAGGCGGACACGGTCGGTCGCCTCGGCGGCGACGAGTTCGTCGTCCTCGTCGAGGGCCTCAGCGCCGACGAGCGCGAGGCGGCGACGCACGCGGGGGCGCTGGCGAACGACCTCCTGGCGGCGCTGCGCCGGCCCTACGCGCTGCGCGGCCGCGTCCACGCCATGACCCCGAGCATCGGCATCTCGCTCTTCGGCCCCGAGCACGAGGGCGTCGAGGAGCTCCTGAAGAAGGCGGACATGGCGATGTACGACACGAAGGCCGGCGGCCGCGACGGCGTCCGCTTCTTCGATCCCGTGATGCAGTCGGCGCTCGAGGCCCGCGGGGCGCTCGAGGCGGCGCTGCGCCGGGGCCTCGCCGAGCGCCAGTTCGAGGTCCACTACCAGGTGCAGGTCGACCGCGACGGCGCGCCGACCGGCTTCGAGGCGCTCGTCCGCTGGAGCAGCCCGGACCGCGGGCTCGTCGGCCCCGCGGAGTTCATCCCGCTCGCCGAGGAGACCGGCCTCATCATCCCCCTCGGGAGCCTGGTCTTAGAGGCAGCCTGCGCCCAGCTCGCGGCGTGGGCCGACGATCCGCAGGCGCGGGCCTGGACGATCGCGGTCAACGTCAGCCCGGCGGAGCTCGGCCGCGCCGACCTCGTCGCCAACATCCGCGCCGCGCTGGCGAAGACCGGCGCCGACCCGCGCCGCCTCAAGCTCGAGCTGACGGAGAGCGTTCTCATCGGCGACGTCGACGCGACGGTGCGGGCGCTCCGCGCCGTCAAGGAGCTCGGGGTCGGCCTCTCGCTCGACGACTTCGGCACCGNNGCTACTCGTCGCTCGCCTACCTCCGGCGCCTGCCCCTCGATCAGCTCAAGATCGATCGCGCGTTCGTCCGCGACGTCGCGACGAGCGCGAGCGACGGCGTGATCGCCCGGACGATCGTCGCGCTCGGCAAGAGCCTCGGCCTCCACGTCATCGCCGAGGGGGTCGAGACGGCGGACCAGCGCGACAGCCTCGCGTCGCTCGGCTGCGACGCCTTCCAGGGCTACTACTACGGGCGCCCGGCGCCCGCGGGCGTCGCCGTCGAGCTCGCCAAGGCGCTGGGGCGCGGCTGAGGGCTGTGAGGCGACGCCCTCGGGCCTCGCGTCGCCTGTCTGCGACCGTCGACGGCGGCGCGCGAACGCGCGCAGGTGAGGGGCCGGGATCAATTTCGGTGGCGCTGCAACTTAACCGCTGAGGCGCCGCCGCGCGCCCGCGAAGACCCCCCTCGACCGAGACCCGTGATGCCCGCTCTCTCCCCGACCACGAAGTTCGCCGCGCCGGCCCTCGCGGCTCTCCTGCTCGCCTGCTCCGGCGGCGACGTCCCTGCAGCGTCCGAGACCGCCGGCGAGGCCGGCTGCTCGCCAGGCCTCGAGGGCTGCGCCTGCTACGGAAACCAGACCTGCAACGACGGCCTGCGCTGCGACGAGGCGAACGACCTCTGCGTCCCCGCGGACGCCGAGACGACGTCGTCGACGGGCGCCGAGACGGCGTCGTCGACGGACGCGACCACCTCGGAGACGACGGCGGCGACGGACACGACTGGAGCGGAGACAGCGGGGACGACCACGGAGGCGACGGCGACCGACGGGACGGCGACCGACGGGACGACGACCGACTGGACGACGACCGCCGGGACGACGACCGACGGGACGACCTCGGACTCGGGGGAGACCGGCGACGAGCCCTTCGTCAGCCTCACGGGCTACGCCTGGCTCGCCGAGATGAACGGCCTGATCTCGCTCGGCGACGATCTCCGGGCCGTGCCGCTGTCGACCGGCGAGGTCTTCGTCACCGGCACCGGCGGCCTCTACGGCAAGTACATCACCGTCGGCGAGGGCGAGGCCAACGAGACGACCTTCAACCTCACCGGGATCGGCGCGTTCGGGGCGTGGCTCGACGGCGCCGACGGGCTCCTCCAGGACGCGCGGATGATCTCGACGACGAAGTCGCCGATGGGCACCTACGCCCACAACCTCGGCCTCGCGATCGCGCCGAACGGCGACATCCTCTACGGCGGCTACTGGTGGGGCGAGAACTACTTCCACCTCAGCACGCCATACCAGTCGGTCATGAAGAGCGAGTGGAAGATCGAGGGCAACCAATACCACCGCGCCGATGACCCCTTCTACACGCGCATGGATCCCCAGGGGAACGTCAAGTTCCTCCGCCGCGGCCTCACCCCGGGGTCGCTGACGAAGACCTGGATCAACACGCCCAACGACGTCGCCGCGCTGCCCGACGGCGACATGCTGATCAGCGCCCGCCACGGCTACCCGGGCTTCGTCGTCGCCTACGGGACCGCCGGCGCGACGACGATGAAGTACGAGTCGGCCGCGCACGTCGCCCGCCTCGACAGCGACGGCGTCCCGAAGTGGGTCGTCGAGCACGACGGCAGCCTCGGCCGCAAGGGCCTGACCGCGAGCCCCGACGGCGTCGTCTACTCGCTCGCCTACGAGGGGATCGTCCTCTTCAAGGGGACGGCGGACGAGATGACGATCCCGCCCGAGGCGGACGACGACGACATGAGCTGGATGCGGGCGATCGTCCGCGTCGATCCCGAGGACGGCGGCGTCCTCTGGGTCCGCCGCCTGGTGTCGATCGGCGCGCTCTTCCAGCCGCAGCTCGTCGCCCGCGACGACGGCGGCGTCCTCGCGACCTGGTCGGGCAAGGCCGAGTTCCAGGTCCGCGACGAGGAGGGCGTCGCCGCGTCCCTGGTCACTGAGGCCGACGAGCGCGTGGTCCTCAGCCTGAGCCCTGAGGGCGACGTCGAGTGGATGATGTCGACGGGCCTCGGCGTGTCGCCCTACAGCCGCGGGCTCGTCCAGATCGACGACGAGCTCTGGGTGCCGGTCGTCGTCCCCGGCGACACCGCCGAGATCACGCTCGGCGACGCGCTCGTGCCCCTGCCGAGCCTCGACTTCGACACCTCGCTGTCGCTGTCGCTGCTCCTGCGCGTCGACGCGGGCGGGTCTGCCGTCGAGGCCCGGGTGCTCGGGGCCGGCCTGCCGAACGGCAACATGAGCTCGGACGGCCTCAGCATCCTGGTCGCCGCGACCTACCACTGCAACATGGACACGCCGGTGGTCTTCGACGACATGGGCGTCGGCGCGAGCCTGCCCTCGGCCTGCGATCAGCTCGACCCGAAGGCGTACCGCGGCGTCGTGATGTCGGTGCCGCTGTGAGCCGCGACGGCGGAGAGTATGAGCGCTTAAACGGCGTTCGTGGCCCTTCTGAAGAAATAGGCAATCCCCGAGGGGGGGTCGGGAACCACCCGATCGATGCCCCCGATCACCGCTGTCGCCCCCGCCCCCTCGACCCTCGCCGAGCGCCGCGCGGAGGTCATCTCCGAGACGCATGCGCCGACGCAGGCGCTCGTCCGCGCGCCTCGGGCCGTCTCGCCGGCGCTCCGCTTTCACGACGATCCGCGGCCGCTCGACCTCGCCCAGCACCTCGTGGTCCTGGCGTTCAGCGCCGCGCTGGCGCCGTGGGTCGCCGTCCTCGTCGACGTCGCCGCGCCGGTCGTGCTGCCGGTCGTCGTCGCTAGCCTGTCGGCGTCGCTCGTCGCCAGCGCCCGCCGCCACGGCTGGCGCCCCGACCTCGACCTCCGCCTGCGCGCCGCTCGGCGGGCGCTCGCGCGGCGCCAGGTCAGCGGCCT
>JAGQIT010000724.1 GCA_020431135.1 Myxococcales bacterium
TGGTGTCGACGAGCTGGTCGCCGTAAAAAACTCGAATGGCTAGGGTCTTGCTGGTCATGGCGCGGTCCTTCGTCGTGGGTTACGCCTCCACAGACAGCCCAGCCCCCTGTAGGTTCCCGTCTTCGGAATTTTTCCGGATCTTTTTCGCGGCGCGTGTCCGCGCGAGGAGGGCCCGGACGGCGCGCCTCCCAGGCCCGCGAGCAAGCGCTAGACAGGCCTGAAGAGCGGCGAACCCCGGCGCTAGAAGGACCCAAGGCGTCGCAGCGCGATCTCGCGCAGCGATTCTGACGGAGTCGAGGGTCCGCGAGGGTCCGCGGCGAAGCCTCCCCGCGGCGAGCAGCCCGGGGGCCGCGCGCGGGCGCTCAGCGGCTGTTCTTTCGCAGCTTCATGAAGCCGCGGGCGAGCTGGACCGGGTTCTTGCGGATCAGCCCCTTCATGAGCTGGACGACGCCCGGGTACTTGCCGTTGTAGGGGTACCAGGTCGGCTCCGCGTCGAAGATCGCCCGGTCGACCAGGATCCCGCGGGCGTTCGTGAAGGTGAGGAGGCCGTCCTCGCCGTGGTAGCGGCCGATGCCGCTCGACTTGACGCCGCCGAAGGGGAGCCCGGGGTTGGCGACGCTGCTGATCACGTCGTTGATGGTCACCTGGCCGCACTCGAGGCGCGAGGCGATGGCCATGCCGCGCTTGACGTCGCGGGTCCAGACGCTGGCGTTGAGGCCGTACTCGTGGTCGTTGGCCAGGCGGATCGCCTCCTCCTCATCGCCGACGCGGATCACCGGGAGCACCGGGCCGAAGGTCTCCTCGCGGTAGACGGACATCTCCGGGGTGACGTCGGTGAGGAGCGTCGGGCCGAAGAACTGGCCCTTGCGCTCGAGGCGGGCGCCGCCGGTGAGGGCCTTGGCCCCGGCCGCGACCGCCTCGCGGATGTGGCGCTCGACGATCCCGAGCTGGCCGGTGAAGATCATCGGGCCGATGTCCGCCTCCTCCTCCGGGCCGCCGATCTTGAGGGCCTGGACCTCGCGGCGGACCATGTCGATGAAGCGGTCGTAGACCGACTCGACGACGAAGAGGCGCTCGACCGAGACGCAGGCCTGGCCGGCGTTGGCGAAGCCGCCCCAGACCGCGCCCTTGGCCGCGCGCTCGAGGGGCGCGTCCTCGCAGACGATCATCGCGTCCTTGCCCCCGAGCTCGAGCTCGCAGGGGATCGGCCGGGCGGCGCAGGCTGCCATCACCTTGCGCCCGGTGGCGACCGAGCCGGTGAAGAAGATCATGTCGACGTCGGCCTTGGTCAGCGCGGCGCCCGTGCGGCCGTCGCCCTGGATGACCTCGACGACGCCCGGCGGCAGATCGATCTCGGCGAAGACCTCGCGGATCAGCTCGCCGGCGATCGGCGTGACCTCAGACGGCTTGAGGACGACGGTGTTGCCGGCCGTGAGGGCCTGGATGATCGGCACGATCGCCAGCTGGAAGGGGAAGTTCCACGGGCTGATCACGCCGATGACGCCGCGCGGGAAGTGCTCGAGGTAGCTCGACTTGCCGGCGAGGAAGATCGGCGTGTAGGCCTTGCGCCGGCGCAGCACCTTCGGGGCGATCTTGTGGTGGTAGTCGAGGAACGCCGGGACGAGCATGAGCTCGTGGCCGAGGGCCTCGATCCACGGCTTGCCGGTGTCCTCGCTGAGGCGCTTGGCGAACTCCTCGCCGCGCTCGGCGAAGAGCGGCTTGAGGCGATCGAGGCGGCGCATCCGCTCCATCAGCGGCAGCGCGCTCCAGCCGGGGAAGGCCGCCCGCGCGCGAGCCACGGCCGCGTCGACGGCCGCCTGATCGCCGATCGGGAACTCGCCGATGAGCTCGCCGGTGACGGGGCTGAGCTTGCGGATCACGTCGCGCGGCGTCGCCTCGGACGACTGGGTCGGCGTCGACGGGGAGGGGGCAGCGGCGGATCCATCGGCACTCATACAGGGTGGCTAGCACATTTCGCGGCGCCTGGTGGGCGGCACATTCCGGCAGTTCCAGCGGCGCCCAGGGCCCTTTGCAGCGCTGGTTTTCGAGATCACAGCGTCGGCGGCCTCCGGGGCCTCCTTCGACCGACCGCAGGGCGCTGGTCGCGGGCCCGGCCGGCTCGTCGGCCTCTGGCGCACAGCGCGCTTTTTGCGCCAGAACCCCCCGCCCCTGACCCTGCTACCATCCCGGCCCACGACGCTGGCAGCGCCCTCGCGGAGACAGATTTCGATGATTCAGGAAGCAGACCGCCTCTTCCGCCGCTACATGCAGGCCCTCGGCTGGCTCGGGGATCCGGGCCTCTTCGAGCTCGTCCGCACCCACGTGATCAAGGTGCCCGTGGAGAACGTCTCGGGCCTCCTCAGCGGCAAGACCACCCTCCCAGACATCGAGGGGTTCCTCGCCGGGATCCGCGAGCGCGACCTCGGCGGCGACGTCTTCACCAACAACGGCTACTTCGCCGAGCTCCTCCGCTACCTCGACTACGACGTCGAGCTCCTCGGCGGCGAGATCGACGGCGACCCCTTTGCCCACGCGGTGATCAAGGTGCTCGAGGACGGCCGCCCGCACCTCGTCGATGTCGGCCTCGGCGCGCCCTTCTACGAGCCGATCGCCGTCGACGCCCTCCCCTTCCGCATGGAGTGCGGCGACTGGGTCTACAGCATCGAGGCCCACGGCGACGCCGACACCTACACGCTGACGACGCGCTTCCAGGGCGCCGCGGCGACGACGTGCGTGCTCCGGCCGACGCCGCGCAAGCTCGCCGACTTCGCGCCGACGATCGAGCGCCGCCTCAGCGCCGGCAGCGACTGGCTCAGCCGCCTGCGGGTCACCCGGGTCTTCGCGGCCTCGCGCGTGGCGACGATCGACAACGCGAGCGTCGCGATCACCCACCACAATGAGACCAACCGGCGGCCGCTCGCGGATCTCGAGGCGCTGTCGGGGTCGGTGGTCGAGGACCTGCAGCTCCACAACCTGCCGATCGCCGACGCCGTCGCGGCCCTCAAGGCCCGCGGGGTCGACGTCTTCGCCGGCTAGTCGAGGCGCCGTGTCCACGGGCGGACGGCGCGAGCGCGGCATCTTCAGCGTTCGCTGCCTCGCGGTCGGCGGCCTGACGCTGATCGCGGCGATGACCAACGAGGCCCCGCAGAGGGACATGTCCATATAGAATGTCCGTTGCGATCGACGTCCCGCTGGAGGTCGATCGCAGCGGACCGCGGCGGATCGCGACATCGTCATGTCCGGTACGACACGGTTCTCTGGACATGCATGTCGACGGACCGGCGCTCTGGCGTCGCGAGCCGGCGCGGACGCAGCGCTCGCCGAGGCGCGCCGCACGTCGAACGTGCCCGAATAGACCCCCACAGAGGCACGCGAGCGCCCGTGAGGCTCCTAGGTCGGGATCTCGTTGTCGAGGCGGGTCGCCGCCGCCGAGCTGGTGATCGGCCCCGAGTACGACGAGCCGTGCTTGGGGATCCGGATCCCCGGGGCGATCATCCGGGTGACGCCGTCCGGATTAATCACCCCCTCCTCGGCGAGGAAGGCCTCGGCGCTGGCGACCATCTCCTCGCCCTGGGCGCCGCCGCTGAGGAGGCCGCACAGGCGGCGGGCGACGGCCGCGTAGAGGCCCATGTCGACGGCGCGGAAGCCCTGCTCGGCCGAGCGCAGCGCGCTGATCGTCCCCTTCTCGTCGTGCCGCGCCGCCGCCAAGCTGGCGCCGATGAGCTCGGCCAGCGGCCGCGCCCACAGGACCTTCTCGCGCTCGAGGAAGTGGCGGTCCTCGGCGATCAGCGACTGCAGGCCCTCGTGCTCGATCACCCCCTTGCCGCCGCGGAGCACCGACAGCGCCGCGCTCGCGCGCAGGAAGGTGAACATCACCCGGTACCACTGGGTCTCCCAGGCGTGCGAGTGGATGAGGTTGTCCCAGCGCCGCGACAGGCGGTGCCAGGCGGTCAGCCCCTCGAAGGAGTAGAGGTCGATGTGGACGTGGGCGATGAAGGTCCACAGGCGCTGGACCGCGTAGCCGCCCTCGGACCAGCGCGAGCTCGCCTGGATGAGCTCGATGCGCGCGCGGTCGGGGTCGTCCTGGCCGAGCCAGTAGACGTTCTGCGGCCCGGCCGACAGGGTGATCTCGCCCCAGGTGTCGTCGCGCTCGCGGGCCTCGATGAGGCCGTTGTTGAGGCGCTCGCCGAGCTCGCTCACCCGCCCGAGGAAGAAGAGCGCGATCAGGCGGAAGGCCGAGGTCATCGTGATCTCGTAGCTCACGCCGACGCACTCGTTGCGGTAGACCTCCTCGGCCCGCTCGAAGAGGCTGACGCTGTCCTGCCAGCGGCCGATGTTGAGGGCCGCGCAGCCGCGGTTCATCGCCAGGAGCGCCCGCGGCAGCGGATCCTCGACCTTCTGGACGAGCGCCTGGGCGGCGGTCGCGACCCGCTCGGTGCGCTCGCGGTTCTTGATCCCGGCGAGCGAGAGGTAGCCGACCTCGGTCGCCAGCGCCGCCGCGGCCTCGTAGGTGTGACCTGACTTTAGCGCCAGGCTGAGATGGCGGGCGTGGAAGAGCGCCGAGATCATCGGGTCGATCGTCGACATGCCGCTCGTGATCGAGCGGAAGACGCTCATCTTCATGCGCTCGTCGGCGGGGATCTCCCCCGGCGGGCGCTCGCGCAGGGTCAGCCGGCGCAGGCGCAGGCGCATGCGCTCGACCATCAGGCTCGTCGCCGCCGAGCGCTGGCTCTCGGGCAAGGCGACGCCGACCGCCTCGGCGACCGAGCGCAGCGCGCCGAGGCCGTCGGCGACGTGGCCGGTGCGCAGGTACTGCTCGGCCGCGCGGCGCCGGAGATCGAGGCTCTGATCGGGCGGCGCCATCTCGGCGGCCTCGAGGTAGATCTTGGCCGCGCGCCCGCCGCGGCCGCCGTTGGCGAGGGCGTCGGCGAGGGTGCACAGGAGCTCGCTGCGCCGCGGGTCGCTGTGCGGCTTGAGCTCGAGGGCGAGGCGGTAGAGGCGAGCGGCGCGGTCGAAGGCGAGGGCCTCGGCGGCCGCGTCGGCGGCGATCTGGGCGTAGTCGCCGGCGCGCTCCCACTCGCCGGCCTCGCGGAAGTGGACCGCCAGGGTGTCGGAGTCGTAGTTGCCCGTCTGCTCCATCGTGAAGGCGAGCTGGCGGTGACGGAGCTTGAGCTCGTCGCGGCTGAGGCGCGAGCGGACGATCTCGCGGACGCGGTCGTGGTAGATCTCGACCATCGGCACGTCGTTGTCGGTGTGCGTCAGGATCAGGTGCTCCGAGCGCAGCGCGGCGATCGTCGACCGGGCCTCGTCCTCGATGCGCGCGGCCTGGAGGGCGAGGCGCTGTTCCAGGGGGCCGCCGAAGATGGCGATGATCTCGAGGAGGCGGCGGGCCTCACGACCGACGCGATCGAGGCGGTCGCCGATGACCTGCTCCAAGAGCACCTCGCCGCCGCGCTTCGACTGGGCCTCGCCGCCGGAGGCCGCGTGGCGGACGAGCTCGTTGACGAAGAGCGGGCACCCCTCGGCCTCGCGGGCGATCTGGC
>JAGQIT010000725.1 GCA_020431135.1 Myxococcales bacterium
CCGACCTTGAATTCGAAGAGCACCTCGCGGGCGGTCGGCGCGTGGCCGGTCTCGTCGCGGCGGGCGAGGGTCCACAGCGAGTGCCAGACGGCGATGTCGAGCGCGGTCGGCATCCAGCCGATGAGCGCGGCGCAGAAGAAGATGGTCTGCGGGGTCAGCTGCCCGGCGTCGAGGGTCCAGGCGGCGCCGGCCCAGTCGATCTTGGGGAGCGCGAGCGCGGTCGCCACGAGCGTGGCGACGGTGAGCACGACGACGATGATCTTGACGACCCAGTCGAGCAGCTTGAACTGGCCCAGGCCCGCGATCGCCCCGGCGAGCACCGTGAGGATCGCGGCGTGGGCCCACAGCCCCGGGCCGACGCCGAAGATCGCGATCGACAGGCCGGCGGTCGTGATCGTCACCGCGGCCTGGACCGCGAACATGGTGCCGATCGTGAGCAGCCCGTAGAGGACGAGCGCCCAGCGCCCCTGGCGACGGTACGCCTCGAGCAGGCTGGTGCCGGTCGCCGCCGCGTACCGCGGGCCAAACGCGAAGCCCGGGTACTTGAGGACGTTGGCGGCGATGACGACGACGATGAGCGCGAGCCCGAAGAGCGCGCCGGCGCGGGTCGACTGGACGATGTGGGAGACGCCGACGGCGGTCCCTGCGAACAGGAAGCCGGGGCCGAGCGCCTTGAGCAGCCCGCCGCGCTCCGCCGCCTCGCTCACTCGCTGTCGACCTCGCGGCTCATCAGCTCAGCGAGCGCCCGGGCGACCCCGCGCTCGCCGTTGAAGACGTCGGCGACGAGCTGCAGCAGCGGCGCGTCGGTGTGGGTGCGGGCGATGAAGTGCGAGAGCCAGCGAGCGCCGTGGATGCCCTCGATGTAGGCGCCGGCCTGCTTGCCCACCTCCTCGACCGGGACGCCCGCGGCCAGCCGGCGCCCGACCTCGAGCTCGGGGCGGCCGTCGCCGCCGAACACCGCCAGCAGATCGCCGGCGCCGGCGAGCCCGTGGAAGGTCTCGGGGCGAGCCCCCAGCGCGGCGCCGATCCGCGCGGCCTCGGTCATGCCGCGGGTGGCGATCATCGCCAGCGTGCCGATCCGCAGCCCGGTCTCGAGGCCGAAGCCGACGACGATCGACAGGAGCCCGACCACGGTCGACGCCAGCTCGACGCCGTGCACGTCATCGGTGCTGTAGACGTGCAGGCGCTGGCGCGAGAACACGTCGCGGACGGCCTCGCTGACCTCGGGGAAGCGGGTGCCGATGATCCCGGCGCCGGGTGCCCCTTGCGTCAGGTCGCGCGCGTGGATCGGCCCGGCCAGCGCGCCGATCCGCCGGCACGGCGTGGTCGCCCGCAGCACCTGGGTGAGCGTGCGATCGTCGACGACGCCGCGGCTCGTGTGGACCAGGAAGTGCGAGCCGTCGAGGCGCGCGCCCAGCTCGCTGGCGACGTCGGCGACGAACGGCGAGGGGATGGCGAAGAACACCAGCGAGGCGTCGGCCGCGTCGGCGAGCGCCTGGGTGACGCGGATCCGCTCCGTGCCCTCGCGCTGCGGGTTGCGGCTCCACAAGATGACCTCTCGGCCAGCTCGCGCGGCCGCGTCGGCGAGGCCCCAGCCGAAGCTGCCGCCGCCGAGGATCGCCACGGACTCGTTCATCGCGACACCTCCTCGGTGATCCGGCGGGCGGCCGCGAGGGTGTCCTCGGTGGCGAGCTCCTCGGCGAGGCCGACGAGCCGGTTCTGGTAGTAGAGGAGGAGGTTCGGGTCCTCGATGACGACCTCGCTCCCCGCTTGGCGAGCGACGGTCTTGGTGTGGTAGCCGCGCCAGGCGTCGAGCGCCTGGGTGACGAGCTCGGCGGCGGCGGTGTTGCGGAGGACCGGGCCGACGCGGACGTGGTTCGCCGACTCGAGCTCGAGGAGGCGATCGCGGGCCTCGCCGACCTCGCGGACGAGCTGCGCGTGGTCCATCGCCACCTCGCCGCGCCGGCGCTGGCGGCCGAAGAGATCGTAGCCCGCGCTCTCGGCGACGAGGTGGCGGTAGAGGACGTGGGCGACGAGGTGCGTCCACATCACCACGGTCTCGCGGCTGTAGATCCGCGGCAGGATCTCGCCGAGCTCGCGGGTGTAGCCGGCGTCGCGGGTCGCGTCGACCGAGGGCACGCCGCGCCGGCAGACATAGGTCGCGGGGTCGATCGACCGGCCGTCCGGCGCCAGGCTGCCGCCCGCCGCGTCGACGGCGTTGCCGAAGGGATCGATCGGCTCGCCGAAGCGGACGACCATCGCCGAGCGCAGGCTGACCAGCTTCTTGAAGAAGGCCGTCACCCGATCGATCTGCGACGACTCGTCGTCCTCGATGATGTAGCGGGCCGCGCCGGCGCCCTTGAGCCAGTCCTCGATCAGCGTCTCGGCCTCGAGGCAGAGCGCGTAGTTGAGGGTCGCCGGGACGAAGAAGACCGGGCGCTTGACGCCGAAGGTGACGTTGCGCGCGAAGGCCTCGACCGCGGTCCCGGCGAGGCCGAGCTTGAGGTGGGTCTCGACCATCCCCGAGCGCGAGCGCGTGCCGCCGGGGAAGA